>NZ_MUFJ01000004.1:0-170895 GCF_001996245.1 Salinivibrio sp. MA607
GACGTAACTTATGTGCGTTAATCGCCTTTTCCCAGGTTTGTCGAGTCAGTTGCAAAAACAACAAAGCATCGACATCGAGGTGTAAAATTGTGATTAACCACAAAGAAACCAGGTGATTATTGGCTGTAATTCAAAGCCACATCTCACTCTGGTTGGCTGTAACTGTCAGCAGATGGGAGTAACGATAAGGGGTCACGTGCTACATAACCTTAATCTAGATCAAAAAACCCCATTGATTGGCGGTCAATGGGGCGGTTTTGGTAAAAAATGTCTTGATCTCAGTTAAGCTTTCGGCCGGTTTTTGTCACACCTTAGGCACATCAAAGCCAAAATGCAGATAGGCGCGCTGGCTGGCAATTCGGCCACGCGGGGTGCGTTGTAAATAGCCTTGCTGGATCAGATAAGGCTCAATCACATCTTCAATGGTGTCTTTTTCTTCACCAATCGCCGCGGCCAGGTTATCTAAGCCGACCGGCCCCCCATCGAATTTTTCAATAATGGCGTTGAGCAGTTTGCGGTCCATGTAGTCAAACCCTTGGCTGTCAACGTCCAGCATATCCAAGGCGCGCTGGGCGATATCGGGACAGATGTGGCCACTGCCTTTTACTTCGGCAAAGTCGCGCACACGGCGGAGTAAACGGTTGGCAATCCGTGGTGTACCACGTGAACGACGCGCCACTTCCTCGGCCCCTTCGTCTTCCATCGACAACGCCAAGCAATGCGCACTGCGTTTTACAATCCCGGTTAAATCACGCACGTTGTAGTATTCCAAACGCTGGGTAATACCAAAACGGTCACGCAGGGGGGATGTCAGTGAACCCGCACGGGTGGTGGCGCCAATCAGGGTAAACGGTGGCAAATCGATTTTAATCGAGCGGGCGGCTGGCCCTTCACCAATCATAATATCCAGTTGGTAATCTTCCATGGCGGGATACAAGACTTCTTCCACCACTGGGCTTAGGCGATGAATCTCATCGATAAACAGCACATCATGAGGCTCTAGATTGGTGAGCAAGGCGGCAAGATCACCAGCTTTTTCTAGCACGGGGCCTGAGGTGGTGCGAATACTCACGTCCATTTCGTTGGCAACAATATTGGCCAAAGTGGTTTTACCGAGGCCGGGCGGGCCAAAAATCAGCAGGTGATCCAGGGCTTCTTGGCGTTTGCGTGCGGCATGGATAAAAATTTCCATTTGCCCACGCACGTGATCTTGGCCTTGGTAGTCATCTAGTAACTTGGGACGTATCGCGCGGTCAATCACTTCATCTTCGCGATCGGGCGTGGTTTGCGCCGAAATTAAACGATCAGCTTCTATCATGGGTTACACCATCGAGCGCAGCGCGTGACGAATGACGTCTTCACTGCTCATGTCATCGGTTGCAATTTGTTTTACCACTTTCTCTGCTTGTGCCGCTTTATAGCCCAAGGCGACCAGGGCACTCACCGCTTCGTATGCCGCGGTTGAGACCGTGGTCGGAGCTGGACGAGTGGCCGCCCCCTCGCCAGTAGCCGCATCCGTACGCGGGGTAAAGAGATCGAATGCTTCCCAGTTTTTAAGCCGGTCGCGCATTTCAATCACCAAGCGTTCCGCGGTTTTCTTCCCTACCCCGGGAATTTTCACCAAGGTCGATACATCGTTATGCTCAACACTGTCGACAAAATGATTGGCCGTCATTCCCGACAAAATCGCTAATCCGAGCTTAGGCCCCACGCCATTGGCTTTGATCACTTCCCGAAACAGCGCCCGCTCGCGTTTGCCACTAAAGCCATAGAGTAATTGCGCGTCTTCACGGACCACAAAGTGGGTATACACAGTGGCCGTCTCACCCACGTCCGGCAGTTGATATAGACAGTTCATGGGCATGCTCACTTCGTAACCGACGCCGTTTACGTCAATTAAAATCTCCGGCGGTTGCTTTTCTATCAGGGTTCCGTGTAATCGGCCTATCACAATCGATTCTCTGTTTGTTACTTTGCCTCCAGGATAAAGAATAACTGGATGTATATCCAGTCGAATTGACGGAATACGGAATACGGAATACGGAATACGGAATACGGAATACGGAATACGGAATACGGAAAGAGCATATCGTGCCAGCTCTGGTAGATAAAGTTCCTAGGTCCTAGGAACTGCTTTCTGCTCTCTTCTGTACTCCGTAAGCGAAGCGCTCTGTATTCAAGATCCCGAATACCGATGACGGAATACAGAGTACAGAAAAAGCAATAGCCTCAGCGCGAGCATGATCTGCTTTATCTAGTCTCTAGCCTCTAGAAGCGAAGCGTCTCGTCTCTTTCCGTACTCCGTAAGCGAAGCGCTCTGTATTCAAGAGTAAAAAGCGCTTTTACCGATATCGGCCGCGGCGGGCGGCGTTGGCTTTGCCGGCCATGGCGATCAGGGTGTGGTTGGTGTGGGCATGGCAAATCGCCACGGCCAGGGCATCGGCGGCATCGGCTTGGGGGGTGGCGCTGAGTTTCAACATGTGGGTGACCATATGCTGCACTTGCTTTTTATCCGCGCTACCTTTGCCGACGACTGCTTGCTTGATAAGCCTTGCTGCGTATTCAGATACCGGTAGATCGGCATTCACCGCCGCAACGATGGCACTGCCCCGTGCTTGGCCCAATTTAAGCGCCGAATCGGCATTGCGGGCCATAAAGACTTGTTCGATGGCAAAGTTGTCCGGCTGAAATTGGGTGATCACTTCACTCACCCCTGCGTAGATATGCTTCAAGCGACCGGGTAAGTCGTCGGTTTCTGTCCGAATACACCCGCTACCGAGGTATTCAAGATGCCGCCCCTGTTGGCGGATCACCCCATAACCGGTGATCCGCGAACCTGGGTCAATCCCCAGTATAATGGTCATTTAGCTTAAACTCGCTGCCACTTCATCCGAGATATCCCCGTTATGATAGACCTCTTGCACATCGTCAAGGTCTTCTAACGTATCGATAAGACGCAGTAACTTCGGTGCGGTATCTGCATCTAACTCGGCTTTGGTCGATGGCACCTGGGTCACTTCGGCGCGTTCCGCTTCAAACCCGGCTTTGTCGAGGGCATCTTTGACGGTACCAAAATCATTGGGGGTGGTGTAGACATCGATTGAGCCGTCGTCATAGGTGACCACGTCTTCTGCCCCGCCTTCGAGTGCCGCTTCCATCACATCGTCTTCTTCAAGGCCTGCAGCGTAAGTGACGACGCCTTTTTTATCAAATAGGAAGCTAACCGAGCCGTCAGTGCCTAGGTTACCACCAGATTTGGAAAATGCGTGACGGACACCTGACACGGTACGATTGCGGTTGTCGGTCATGCATTCCACCATCACCGCGGTGCCCGCTGGGCCATACCCTTCGTAAATCACGGTTTCCATGTTGTCGTCGCCATCACCGCCCGCTCCGCGTGTGATCGCACGGTTGATGGTGTCGCGCGTCATATTGTTAGATAGCGCTTTATCGACCGCCGCACGCAAGCGTGGATTGGTTTCTGCTTCGGGACCACCTTCTTTGGTGGCAACCACTAATTCTCGAATCAGTTTGGTGAAAATCTTACCGCGCTTCGCGTCTTGAGCGGCTTTACGGTGTTTAATATTCGACCACTTACTGTGACCTGCCATATCGATTCTCCGTTTTTTTGCGCTCCCCTCACGTGAAAGGAGTAATCAGAAAAAACGCGCCTTGGCTTTTCAGTCTGAGGCGCGTTGATGAAATGACGTTAAGGTAACGTTATTCGCTTTGTTCGTTTTGCTCGGCTGCCACGGTAATGCTGAGCGCTAGCTCTTCAAGCGCGGCGTCATTGGCAATACTTGGCGCATCCGTCATCAAGCACGCTGCGGCGGTGGTTTTCGGGAACGCAATGACGTCACGAATGTTCTCAGTGCCAGACAGCAGCATCACCAAACGGTCCATACCAAATGCCAAACCTGCGTGTGGTGGGGTGCCGTATTTTAGCGCGTCGAGCAAGAAACCGAACTTCTTGCGCTGCTCTTGTTCGTCAATGCCCAGGGTCTCAAAGACGGCTGCTTGCATTTCTGGGTTATGAATACGCACCGAGCCACCGCCGACTTCATAGCCATTAATCACCATGTCGTAGGCATTGGAATTCGCCGCGGCCGGATTGGCTTTTAGCTGCTCTGGCGTGACGTCAGTTGGCGCTGTAAATGGGTGGTGCATGGCGTGCAGGTTGCCTTCGTCGTCTTCCTCAAACATCGGGAAGTCCACTACCCACAGCGGGGTCCAAGCTTGGGTGTCGGTCAATTCAAGATCCAAGCCTAATTTTACACGCAATGCGCCCAGCGCTTCGGTGACTACCGATTTTTTGTCGGCGCCGAATAAGATAATGTCCCCGCTTTGCGCGTCAGTGCGTGACAGAATGCTCTCCACGACATCCGCGTTAAGGAACTTGGCGACGGGCGATTGAATACCGTCAAAGCCGGCGTCGCGATCGTTGACCTTCATCCATGCCAAGCCTTTGGCGCCGTAAATGCTAACAAAAAGGGTGTACTCATCAATTTGTTTGCGAGATAAGCTGGCGCCACCTGGCACGCGGATGACTGCCACGCGGCCTTTTTCATCGTTCGCTGGACCAGAGAAGACTTTAAATTCAACGTCTTTGACAATGTCGGCCACATCGACGATTTCAAGCGGGTTACGCAAGTCTGGCTTATCAGAGCCAAACCGACGCATCGCTTCTTCATATTTCATGATGGGGAAGGTACCCAAATCAACGTTGAGTAGCGACTGCCACATTTCGCGGATCATTTGCTCGGTCACGTCACGTACTTGTTCAGCGCTCATGAACGAGGTTTCGATATCGATTTGGGTAAATTCTGGTTGGCGATCCGCGCGCAAGTCTTCATCTCGGAAGCACTTCACGATTTGGTAATAGCGATCGAAGCCGGACATCATCAGTAGCTGTTTAAACAGCTGTGGCGATTGTGGCAAGGCATAAAAGCTGCCTTTGTGAACACGGCTTGGCACCAAGTAATCGCGCGCACCTTCCGGGGTTGCTTTGGTCAGTACCGGGGTTTCGATATCTAAAAAGTCGTTCTCATCCAGGAAACGACGGACAAAGCTGGTGGCCTTGGCACGCAGTTTAATGCGATCGCTCATCTCTGGACGACGCAAGTCGAGGTAGCGGTACTTAAGACGCTGCTCTTCAGAGATAAACTGGTTAAAGTCAATCGGCATCGGTGCACTGCGGTTAATAATCTCCAACCCTTTCGCCACCACTTCGACTTCGCCGGTGGCCATATCACGGTTGATTTGGCTGTCTGGACGTGCACGGACTTCACCACGAATGGCAACACAGAATTCGTTACGCAGTTTATTGGCATGTTCGTAAACATCACCCATATCAGGATCAATCACAACTTGCACCAGACCTTCACGGTCGCGCATGTCGATAAAAATCAAGCCGCCCAAATCACGACGACGATTAACCCAACCACAAAGACTTACTTCTTGCCCGACATGGGCTTTATTCAGGTGACCACAATATTGGGTGCGCATAGACTATTCCTGATCTGTTCTGATAATTCTGCTTGCCCCCTTGGGCACAAGCCTGTCAATTCTGAGGGAAATTCGACAACAGCCTTTGTCGTACCTGACGATACGCCCCTGCGACTGCCGTTACTGTCAAAGACCTGCCATTATAAAGGAAAAGCCCCGCTCTTGGTAAAGCGATCGCGTGTTTTTATTCTGTTTATCCTTCATATGGTTTTTTTCCCCGGTTGCGATTAGGCTACCGCAACGTGTATTGACCAATCATAACGACGCCATGTCTCTGATGCTACATCAACTGTCCGATCCGCCGTTGCGCCTTGGTTTGACCCAGTGGTCTCATCCCAGTTGGCAGCACCATTTTTATCCTCCAGGTACCCGTTCGGGTGAACGTTTAGCCCGCTACGCAGAGGTATTCAATACGGTTGAGGGCAATACCACCTTTTACGCGTCGCCGTCGCTACAGACGGTGGCGAATTGGGCGGCCGCGACGTCAGACACTTTCCAATTTACTTTTAAGTTTCCCAAAACCATTACCCATCAATGCCAGTTGCGCCATGCGCAAGATTTAACGCGGGATTTTATTCATTTGATGGCGCCTCTCCATGATAAAATTGGCCAGTGGACGATTCAGCTGCCGGCCCGCTTTGGTCCTGAAGGCTTGCCGGATCTGGCCGCCTTTTTGCAAAGCTTACCGGCGGATATCTTTATCGGCGTGGAAGTACGGCACCCGGCTTTTTTTGCCAAAGGAGAGGCAGAGAAAGCGTTGAATCGACTCTTGATCGCCCATCATGCCAACCGAGTGATCATGGACAGTCGTCCTGTGTTCGCGGCGAAACCGGACACGCCAGCGGTGATTGATGCACAAAAGAAAAAGCCGCGTGTCCCCGTGCATGCGATTGCCACCAGCGATGCGCCTATGGTGCGGTTTATTGGTCATCCTGAGCTGGCAGACAATAGCGCATTTTTTGAACCATGGATCCCACGTTTATCTCAATGGATAGCCGCAGGCAAAACGCCCTATTTAATGATTCATACTTCGGATAATGACCAAGCCCCGGYGCTCGCGGCACACTTGTATCAACATATTGATTTATCAACGCCACTGGCTTCAGTCACCCGCGCCGCGCAAAGTCAGCAAGGGGCACTGTTTTAGGGTATCCACGCAAGGTGCGCGCTCACCGTGCAGACAGGCGCTGAAAAATTCACTACAATACGCCGCTTTTGCGATAGGGTTTGCTGGCGTCAGGTGCTCACACTGGCCAGCTGGGCTGATTTGTAGGGGCTTATATGGCTAATCAGGATAAAATTTTCGCGGCGCCGATTGAGAAGATGGGCGACTTTACCTTCGATGAGAATGTCGCCGAAGTGTTCCCGGATATGATCCAGCGCTCGGTGCCTGGGTACAGCAACATTATCTCGGCGATTGGTATGCTGGCGAAACGCTTTGCCACGCCAGATAGCCATATTTACGATCTCGGTTGCTCGTTGGGCGCCGCCACCCTATCGATGCGCCGCCATATTCCTCATGATAGCTGTACCATCATCGCGGTTGATAATTCACAAGCGATGGTGGAGCGTTGCCGTTTGCATGTGAATGCCTATCGCGGCGCTGCCGATGTTGAGGTGCGTGAGGCTGATATTCGCGATGTGACGATCACTAATGCCTCCATGGTGGTGCTTAATTTTACCCTACAATTTTTAAGCCCGGACGATCGCCAAGCGCTACTCACCCGCATCTATCAGGGATTAAAACCGGGCGGGATCCTGATTTTGTCGGAGAAGTATTGCTTTGAAGACGAAACCGCCAATGAACTGCTGATTGACTTGCACCATGACTTTAAACGCGCCAATGGCTACAGCGAGCTTGAGATCAGTCAAAAACGCAGTGCGCTAGAAAACGTGATGCGCCCAGATAGCATTGATACCCATAAAACGCGATTGAGCGAGATTGGTTTTAGCAGTGTCGCCATGTGGTTTCAATGTTTTAACTTTGGGTCGATGTTCGCGATTAAATAAGATAAGCGATGACATAAAGCGATGCGTCCCGTCATCCCGGTACGCTATTGATCTATTTAGATCATTGATCCAGTCAACCCTTTGATTCAGCGAAACACGCCATTAAGTACGAGTAATCTGATGTTTGATTTTTCCGATTTTTATCAACTGATCGCCAAAAACCGTCTCTCTCATTGGTTAGAAGTTCTGCCGGCGCAATTGGCGGAGTGGCAAACCCAGCCCCATGGCGATATGCCAAAGTGGATAAAAGTGCTGAATAAAATCCCGACCGATGCGCCCGAGCAGGTGGAGCTAAAAGATAGGGTCCAGATTGGCGATGCCACCAGCTTGCCTGCCGGTGAGCGTAAAAAGTTAGAAAATCTGCTCCGTAGCTTTCACCCATGGCGCAAAGGGCCTTATCAGGTTCACGGTATGGACATCGACACCGAGTGGCGTTCGGATTGGAAGTGGGATCGGGTGCTTCCGCATATCTCTCCGCTCAAAGGGCGCTATGTGCTCGATGTCGGCTGTGGGAATGGCTACCACATGTGGCGGATGTTGGGTGAAGGGGCGGCTCTGACCGTGGGTATTGACCCCTCTGAGCTCTTCTTAATGCAGTTCGACGCCATTCGTCGCTTAATGGGCAATGACCAACGCGCGCATCTGCTGCCCTTAGGAATCGAAAAACTCCCTGCTCTGCGTGCATTTGATACCGTGTTTAGCATGGGCGTGCTTTACCACCGTCGCTCGCCGCTCGATCATCTAATGCAACTCAAAGATCAGTTGGGGAAAGACGGTGAGCTGATACTGGAAACCTTGGTGATTGATGGCGATGAAAACGCTGTATTGGTGCCATCAGGCCGCTATGCACAAATGCGCAATGTCTACTTTTTCCCTTCGGCGCGTGCGCTCAAAGTGTGGTTGGAAAAAGTCGGATTTGTCGATGTCCGTATTGTCGATGAATGTGTCACCACCACCGATGAGCAGCGCAGCACAGCGTGGATGACCCATAACTCGTTGCCAGAGTACCTAAACCCAGATGACCCGACGCAAACCATCGAAGGGTATCCGGCGCCTAAACGCGCAATTTTAGTGGCGCGCAATCCTGATTAAATCGCGCCAGGCGGCGTGTGCTGTGGTTAATTTGATCGAGTGTAGTTAATTTGACCTAGAGCACACGCAATGCTGACGCTGATGTCGCGATCTGCGCCCTTTTATTGTTGTTCACTTTATGCACAAGGGCGCGACTGCCTGTTTTCGGGCAATTTTTCACCGATAGCGTTGATATAATCAACGTTTAGTCAATTCTGACTAACATTTGACAGAATCCCTCTATCCATCTTGGTCGCATCCTTTAGAATCTGCGCTCAGCCTCACTTTTGATCCATTGTTTGAGGCGATACGGCCAGTAGCCATCCTTCTATGCAGTGGAGACTTAGATGCTTTTTCGTTGCTCACTAATCAGTGTGTTGTTATTAACGATGTCCGGTTGCATGCTCACCTCTCAGCAGCAACACCAAGAAACACTGGATAAACTCAATACCGTTGCCACCCAGAGCCAGCAACAGCGGCAAAGCCTGACTGATGCTTTTACCCAACACGATGCGTCATTGACTCAGCTGACAGATAAAGTCACGGCGCTCGAGAGCCAACTGACTATTATTCAGCGTACTCAAGCCAAACTATATGCCAATTTTGCCAACCCAAAACCGGAAGTTAAAATCCAAGAAAAAGTGGTCCGGGTGCCCGTGAATAACGACAAAGTGGTCCTCGGCGGACGTGAGTGGGTTTGGTTTGATGAAGTCAAAAGCACCTTCCAGTCGCGCGTAGATACCGGCGCGGCAACCTCTTCACTCAATGCGGTAGATATTCAAGAATTTGAGCGCGATGGTGACACCTGGGTCAAGTTTAATGTCAATCATAGTGAAAACAATGACCAGCCAGTATTTATGGAAATGCCCGTAAAGCGCTGGGTTCTCATACGGCAATCATCGACCGATAAAACTGACCGCCGCCCCGTGGTTGAAGCGTGGATCCGGGTGGGTAACATTCACGAAAAAACCGAATTTACCCTCGCGGATCGCACCAATATGGAATACCCCGTATTGTTGGGCCGCTCGTTTTTTAAAGATTTAGCCGTGGTAGATGTCAGCCAAGTACACATTCATCCGCAATATCAGCCGGACACTCCCCCGGAGCCTAGTGATGATGATCGTCAGCCGCCATCAGCGTCTAAAGAATCGGCTCTACAAGAATAGGCTTTACGAAAAGCTAGGCTCTTCGAAAATAGGCTCTACGAAAATAGGTAATCGACATGGTTTCACGGGTTCCTTTTTACTTTTTGATCGGCTTTTTAATTTTGGCCGGTATCGCACTCAGTGCCTATCGTCACCTAGGCTATGGGGTGCCTTGGCAAGCGGATGACACCCGCCAAGTCTGGCAAATTGAGGCCAGAATTAACTTTGATGCCGGCGATGGCCCAGTAAAAGTTAGCCTTGCTGCACCAGATAGCCAACCTGGGCTTACGCTTATCGATGAGAGCACCTCCTCGGCAGGCTATGGCTTTTCATTGCTTAACACTGAACATGGCCGCCAAGCACAGTGGTCGACGCGCCAAGCCAACGGTGAGCAAACCCTTTATTTTAAAAACCAAATGTTAGTCGACGACAGTGCGCGCTATACCATGGCCCCACCTGATGAAGAGCAGGTGACGCTTCCGGTGATGGATAATGCTGCCAAAAATGCGGCCTTAGCACTGTTGGATCGTGCACGGGCGCGCTCGGCGGACAACATTACGTTGACCCGTGAGCTCATCAAACAATTTAATAGCCCAGATAGTCAAAACGCGGCTTTGTTACTCAATACCCTCGACAAACCCGACGCCCTACGAAAAACCTTAGCACTGGAAGGTGTGCATGCGCGCGTGGTCGGTGGCTTGGAGCTTGAAGATGGGCGACGTCGCCAAACCATTTCTCCCATGCTACAAGTGTGGCAAGACACACGCTGGCACTTGTTTGATTTAATCACTGGGCAAAATGGCCATCACAATAATGTCCTGCTCTGGAACCAGCACGGCGGACCATTGTTAGAAGTGATGGGCGGTGAACATAGCCAGGTACATTTTTCAATTATCTCCCAAGATATCAGCCCACAACAGGCCACTTCGGCGAAGGTTTCCGCCGATAACCTACTTAACTTTTCTATTCATAGCTTGCCCATTGAAGAGCAGGCGATGTTTAAAACCATTATGCTGATCCCGATTGGCGCGCTGATTGTGGTGTTCTTGCGTGTGATCGTGGGGTTAAAGACTTCAGGGACCTTTATGCCAGTGCTGATTGCGGTCGCCTTTGTGCAAACCCAATTACTCACTGGGATTGTTGGCTTTGTGTTGATCGTCGGCACTGGGCTGGTGATAAGAAGCTATCTCTCCCGGCTTAATTTACTGCTGGTGGCGCGAATTTCCGCGGTGATTATCACGGTCATTTTAATTATTTCAGTATTTAGCGTGATCGCGTTCCGTATCGGCTTAATGGAAGGGCTAACCATCACCTTCTTCCCAATGATTATTCTGTCATGGACCATCGAGCGGATGTCGATTTTATGGGAAGAGGAAGGCGCAAAAGAAGTAGTCATTCAAGGCGGTGGCTCACTCGTCACTGCGGTGTTGGTGTATTTGGCGATGACCAATGAGTTGGTCCGGCATCTGACCTTTAACTTTATTGGTTTGCAGCTGGTGATCTTGGCATTGATATTAATGCTGGGTAATTACACCGGCTACCGCTTGTCGGAGTTGAAGCGGTTTCGCCCGTTAGCACATCAGGATGGGAGCGGTCGTGATGATTAAATTCTTTTCACGGTTCGCCTCCCCCTTTCGCCTGAATCACGCCGGCATTATGGGGATGAACCAGCGTAATATCCGTTACATTGGTCGTTACAACGACAGGCGTCTTTATCCATTAGTAGATGACAAACTTAAAACCAAGTTGATCGCCCAACAAGCCGGCGCTACCGTCCCTGAGTTGATCGGCGTGATTGATAGCCAAGCGCACGTCAAACGTATTCATCACATGGTGGAAAATTGGCCCGGTTTTGTGATTAAACCAGCGCAAGGCTCAGGCGGTAAGGGCATTTTGGTGGTGACGAAAAATCATCAAGGGGTCTATACCAAGGCCTCTGGCAAGACCGTGAGCCACAACGATGTTGAACGTCATATCACCAATACGCTCGCGGGCCTGTTCTCGCTCGGTGGCAAAGCGGATGTCGCCGTGGTCGAGAACTTGATCGCGTTCGACGATAGCTTCAGCGGTTTTAGCTATGAAGGGGTCCCTGATATTCGCGTGATTGTGTTTCAAGGGTATCCGGTGATGGCGATGATGCGGCTGTCGACCTCAGCATCTGATGGCAAGGCCAATTTGCACCAAGGGGCAGTAGGCGTCGGGCTAGATATGGCCACCGGTAAGGCGCTAAAGGCGGTGCAATTTAACCGCCCCATCACCCATCACCCGGATACGGAACATGACCTTTATACTCTGAAAGTGCCTCATTGGCAGCAACTGCTCACGCTGGCAGCCAACGCCTGGGAGATGACCGACTTAGGTTACATGGGGACAGATATGGTATTAGATAAAGAGAAGGGCCCGATGGTACTCGAGCTTAATGCACGGCCTGGTCTTGCGATCCAAATTGCCAATGGTTGCGGATTGCTGCCAAGGTTACGGCTGATTGAGTCACTTCCACCTCGGCGCTACCCGCTGATGCCAGACGATCGCGTGGCGTTTTCGATGCAGCATTTTGCTGGACAAAGTACGCAGCCATTGTCGCCCCAACTGGCACAAACCGAATAAAAAAGCACTAAAGTTTACCGTACGCGGCCGATACCCTATTACACATCCGCACAATCACGATATGAATTAGGGTAACCGCAGTGACTATCCATACCATCGACAAAGCGCAGCTTATTAGCGACGTCCAGTTTGGGGGCAACCTCAATCAGGCGGTGGTGCAAGGGCGTCGTTCCGACTTTGCGTTGATGATGGCGCTGCTTTCCGGGGATGCAAATGAGTCAACGCCACTCACCCTCACCGATAACCCTATCAGTAATGATGCGGTATTGCGCCAGCAGTTCCAGCTGGCAGAGCCGCAACCCTTGGCGGCCAGCAATGAAGAAGATTATCAGCGCGCCAGTGCCCAAGCCGATGCCTTTCACCGTGGCGGTTTAGCCAGCGCTAATTTGCGCTTTCAACTTGCTCCGGCCGCTATGCATTATCCGCCCCAGGGGACGCACGGCTTTGATGAAGCGGTCTACCATAATCTTTCCGGTCATGAGCGTCGTCATTTAGCTGATGCAACCCCAAGCCGCCCCGCTTTTAACCCTGCCACCTTGTATGAAAAACTCACCACATCGCATTGCTTCGATAAAATGCGTGTAAGCGCATAACAACGAAGTTCGCAAGTTGATCCTGAGAGGGTTTCATGATCCTTATCGAAATTGTGATCGTCTCTCAATTCCCAACAATATTTCTGCCAGACGACCAGACGTTTTGAGCCTTTTTTTCGCAGTCGGCGTAATTATGGTCCAGTATTACCTTCCCACGCTTGAATAAGGTGTGAGTAAGCTGTCATTTTCACGTGATTAGCTTGAGTATGAAAGGTAAGGCGTGACGCTCTATCTTGTTGATAATATTGAGGAATTGACCATGAAGATCGATAACGCAGTGGTCGTTATTACCGCCGGCGGCTCATCATCGGGACGCGCAATGGCAGAGCATTTTTGCTCGCTTGGTGCTGACGTCGCATTGCTCGATACTGAATGGCCAGCACTGCGCTTAAGTGCCGATCAATGCCGTCCCTATGCTGGGCGCGTCCAGMCGATTTGTTTGGCCAATGATCAACCGGCTTCTATCCATGATGCGTTCGCACAAGTGACGCAACTTTTTGGCGGCATTGATGTGCTCATCAATCAATGGCAAGGCGATATATTGCCCAGTTTATTTAACAATGGTGCTTGGTGTGATATGTCGAGAACGCTGACCAATACAACCTCGCCGTGTTATCTGGTGGTTCAGCACGCGGCAGAGTGTATGCAACAACGTGGTCGCCCCGGTGTGATCATTAATGTCGCTGGCGCTCATCTTACCCCTGACACCGTTGCCAATGCCATGATTGGCGGCTTAACCCAGCGCTGGGCCAAAGAGCTTTCCGGGCTAAAGATCCGCGTGGGAGGCATTGTGCCACGCCACCGACATCGCGCAACCTTTGAGATGGATGACGAATTAATTCGAAACGCGGAGTATATTGTCTCGAATGATTCTTTTAATGGCCGGTTGTTAGAAGCAAGTGGTTAGAAAGAGCAAAAGCCCCGATGCGAGTAAGAGGCAGTCCTTTCTCGTTTCTAGTCTCTAGAAGCGAAGCGTCTCGTCTCTTTCCGTATTCCGTAAGCGAAGCGCTCTGTATTCAAAAATCCTGAATATCGCGTAGGTCGGTATAAGCGCCTTCTCGATCGCGCAAGCTTGGTGTGATTTCCGCCGCGCGCCCGTTGCACGGCGCCATCGGACATCAAAGCCAAAGATTAACCCCGATCGTGACAGGCGCCCAGGAAGCATAGCGCATCATTGTTGACATATTACCGGGGCTTGTGTCACCTACGCCAATGGCACCACCGATATATAAACCAGGCGTAGGTCGGCATAAGCGCCAGCACAATGCCAATCATTATCACGATATGGGCCGCGCGCCATCCGACACCGGGGCCAACGATTAACCTCGATCGTGACAGGCGCCCGTTGACAATGTGCACTTATCCAACATCTTACCGGGGCTTGTGTCATCGTCGCCAATGGCACCATCGATGTATAAATTTTGTCATTGTATGCATTCCCACGCAGGAGCGTGGGAACGAGCAAGAAGCGAAGCGTCTCGTCTCTTTCCGTATTCCGTAAGCGAAGCGCTCTGTATTCCAATTCCCGAATATCGCGTAGGTCGGCATAAGCGCCGGGACTTGTGTTCAATCGTAAGATTAAGCAATCACGCGGGTAAAATCAAAAAGACCCGCCGGTGGCGGGTCTTTTTCGTTAAGCGGTTGCCTAGGTTACATTAGGCGTCTGCTTTTTGGTCCTTTTGCTCAGCTTTCGCTTTTGCGTCAGCTTTAGCCGCTTTGGTCGGCGCTGCAGCGGGTTGGTCATCTCTTTTTTTGATAACCGTGGTGCCTTCAAAGGTTTCACCTTCAACGTAAGGCTTGCCATAGTAAGACGCAACCAACACTTCTTTCAGCTCTTTGATGAGTGGGTAGCGTGGGTTTGCACCGGTACATTGGTCATCAAACGCTTCTTCCGCCAGCTCGTCTAATTTAGCCATGAAGTCTGCTTCTGGTACACCCGCCGCTTGGATAGAGGTTGGGATGTCTAGTTTCAGCTTCATGTCTTCAAGCCAGGTTAACAAACGCTCAATTTTCTGTGCGGTACGGTCACCGGTTTGAGCCAGACCCAAGTGGTCAGCGATTTCTGCATAGCGACGACGTGCTTGTGGGCGGTCGTACTGCGAGAATGCCGTTTGCTTGGTTGGGTTGTCATTGGCGTTAAAACGTACCACGTTTGAAATCAATAATGCGTTCGCCAGGCCATGCGGCAGGTGGAACTCAGCACCGAGTTTATGCGCCATGGAGTGACACACACCCAAGAAGGCGTTGGCAAACGCGACACCGGCAATGGTGGCACCATTGTGCACTTTCTCACGTGCGATTGGGTCGTTAGCACCGTGCGTATAGCTTGCTGGCAGATAGTCTTTCAGCAGTTTCAGTGCTTGCAACGCTTGCCCTTCCGAATACTCATTTGACAGGATAGACACGTAAGCTTCCATCGCGTGAGTAATCGCATCGTAACCACCAAAGGCTGTCAGCGACTTCGGCATGTTCATCACCAGGTTGGCATCAACAATCGCCATTTGTGGTGTCAGCTCGTAGTCAGCCAATGGGTATTTCGCACCGGTTTCGTCGTCAGTCACAACCGCAAACGGCGTGACTTCTGAACCAGTACCTGAAGTGGTTGTGACACAAACCAATTCGGCTTTTTTACCCATTTTCGGGAATTTGTAGATACGTTTACGGATATCCATAAAGCGCATTGCGAGTTCTTCGAACGCGGTTTCTGGATGCTCGTACATCACCCACATAATTTTCGCTGCGTCCATCGGTGAACCACCACCAAGAGCGATAATCACGTCAGGCTGGAAGCTTTGCATCGCTTCAGCACCTTTGCGTACCACGCTTAGCGTTGGATCCGCTTCCACTTCGAAGAAAGTATTTACATCCATGCCTTGCGCTTTAAGCAGTGACTCAATTTGCTCTGAATAACCGTTGTTAAACAGGAAGCGGTCAGTCACGATCATCGCACGTTTCTTGTCTTCCAAATCACCCAGTGCGATTGGCAAGCTGCCGCGACGGAAGTAGATAGATTTTGGTAGTTTGTGCCACAGCATATTCTCAGCTCGCTTCGCAACAGTTTTCTTGTTCATCAGGTGTTTAGGCCCAACGTTCTCAGAAATTGAGTTACCACCCCATGAGCCACAACCCAGTGTGAGTGACGGTGCAACGTTAAAGTTGTACAAATCACCGATACCACCGTGCGTCGTTGGAATGTTCACCAGAATACGTGCTGTTTTCAGGCGGTCACCGAAATACTTAATGCGGTCTTGGTTGACGTCTTGGTTGGTATACAGGCCTGATGTATGACCGATACCGCCCATTTCTACCATTTTGCAAGCCATGTCGACGGCGTGCTCGAAGTTTTTGGCACGGAACATACCCAGGGTTGGTGAGAGTTTCTCGTGTGCAAATTCTTCTTCAATGCTGATTTCCAGGCCTTCACCAATCAGAATTTTTGTGTCTGATGGGACGCTTACGCCTGCCATATCGGCAATTTTTGTTGCTGATTGACCGACGATATCTGCGTTCAGGTTGCCGTTAATGAGCAACACTTTACGCACTTTGTCGGCGTCGGTTTTACTCAATACATGGCCTTTGTGAGAGGCGAAACGTTCTTTGACTTCGTCATACACTTCGTCCATCACGATAACCGCTTGCTCTGACGCACATACCACGCCGTTATCGAAGGTTTTAGACATGAGTACAGAAGCTACAGCACGCTTAATGTCTGCAGTCTCGTCAATCACGACAGGTACGTTACCCGCACCCACGCCGATAGCTGGTTTACCAGATGAGTATGCCGCTTTCACCATGCCTGGGCCACCCGTGGCCAGAATCAGGTTGATGTCATCGTGCTTCATCAGTGCGTTAGAAAGCTCAACAGACGGTTGATCAATCCAGCCAATAATGTCTTTAGGCGCACCGGCGGCAACCGCGGCGTCGAGAACCAGTTTTGCGGCATCATTGGTGGAGTTTTTCGCACGTGGGTGTGGCGAGAAGATGATGCCGTTACGGGTTTTCAGTGAGATCAGAGATTTGAAGATCGCTGTCGACGTTGGGTTCGTGGTTGGAACGATACCGCAGATAAGACCCACTGGTTCGGCAATGGTCATGGTGCCGAATTCGTCATTCTCTTCAAGAATGCCGCAGGTTTTATCGTCTTTGTATTTGTTGTAGATGAACTCAGACGCGAAGTGGTTTTTGATAACCTTGTCTTCGAGGATACCCATGCCTGACTCTTCGACGGCTTGTTTAGCCAGCGGGATACGCGCGTTGTTTGCCGCCAGTGATGCAGCACGGAAGATCTTGTCTACTTGCTCCTGTGAATAGGTAGCAAATTCTTGTTGTGCCTTTTTGACACGCTCAACCATCGCGTTGAGTTCGGCAATATTAGTAACAGGCATAGTTGTCTCCTGGTTCATATTTGAAAATCATTTAGTAACTGCTTGCGACCACCAGCGTACCCGCTTGGTTGGGTTTTTGATGGCTGCCTGGCGTTTGACCCCTCTAACCGAGATTTCTTCACCCTAACGGCATCGCATTTAGTAAATAACTTTCAAAACTGAGTATAAGTTTTCACAGCGATAGCAACTTGATCTCGATCATTTGTTATCAAATCAACCGCAATAAACTTTACGCTTAACCCCCACAGTTACTGGGTTTAATATTTTTGTAGCACAGAATATATGTGTCTAAAATTTTCATCATAGTAACATATGGTTTACACAATAAGACACGTCTACACGTCGATACTGTATGTAAATTTCAACAAAACGCCCGAAGACGGTTGTTTATGTCCACGACACCGACCCTCAGTATAGTTTGCCGTGCGAAACTTGCATGGCGACAACTTGTTTGCATTGGCCATCTTCAGTTGGTTCAAAACGTGCAACCATTGCATGCAGAAAATACATGGCTGAGCGGTTGGTTTTTAAGCTGAGGTCGCTATACTGGCCCCACCTTTTAACCCGAGAGAAACTGGACTTCCTCACAGCATCACGAGATTCGCCATGGCCGTTTTTGACACCATGATTTTTGTACAGTTTTTTGTCGGGCTTTTTGCCGCCGTGAACCCTATCGGTATCATGCCCGTTTTTGTGACCCTTACCGTGCATCTTGATAAGCAAGAGCGAAACCGCACTGCGTATACCGCAGCCATCGCGGTGGCGATTATCTTGATTGTGTCCTTGCTTGCCGGTCAGATGTTGCTCGACTTGTTCAGTATTTCTTTAGACTCTTTCCGTGTCGCCGGTGGCATGCTACTGCTCAGTATCGCTTTTACGATGATGAACGGTAAGTTAGGAGAAGGTAAACAAAACAAGCAGGAGCAGTCAGAAACCATCAGTCGTGAGCAAGTGGGCGTGGTGCCGCTTGCCATGCCGTTGCTTGCGGGCCCCGGCGCGATCAGTTCGACCATTGTTTACGGCTCCCAATACCCTGATACATGGAGTACGGTCACGCTTATTTCAACCCTGGTGATCTTCGCCGCTGGCATTTGGGGGTTATTTAAAGTGGGACCTGCGGTGGTAAAATTCTTGGGACAAACCGGTATTAACGTGATCACTCGAATCATGGGTCTGATTCTCGGCTCTCTCGGGATCGAGTTTATTGCCTCTGGCATGCGGGCTTTGTTTCCAGGTTTAGCCACTTAAGGACTCATCGCTGACTTGATTCTGTTTTTAACGAGATCAACCAGCGGATATCGACCAACAACTCCCACAAAAACGGAGCCTTATTTGGCTCCGTTTTCATTAAATTGCTATTATCCTCGGCCGGATGGCGCTTTATCTGCTTACTTACGACGCCAGGTGGTGCCTTGCGGGCCGTCTTCCAGCACAATGCCCATCGCGGTAAGCGCATCACGCGCGGCATCAGCGGTGGCAAAGTCTTTGGCTTTGCGGGCATCGTTCCGTTTTTGAATGAGCGCCTCGATTTCAGCCACTTCATTACCAGCCCCTACATCACCTTGCAAGAAGCTATCGGCATCTTGCTCGAGCAAACCAAGAATCGAGGCTAACTTGCGCATTTGCGCACCCAGTGCGGATGCCGCTGCCAAATCATCGCCACGTAAACGGTTAATCTCACGGGCCATATCGAATAGCACCGAATAGGCTTCTGGGGTGTTGAAGTCATCGTTCATCACCGCTTCAAAGCGTGCCACGTATTCATCGCCACCAGCAGGTACGGCCTGAGTATCTAAACCGCGAAGCGAGGTGTACAGACGCTCAAGTGCTGAACGGGCTTGATTGAGGTTCTCATCGCTGTAGTTCAACTGGCTGCGATAATGACCTGAAAGCAAGAAATAACGCACGGTCTCTGCATCGTAGTGCACCAGCACGTCACGGATGGTAAAGAAGTTTCCAAGTGACTTAGACATCTTCTCACGATCGACCATCACCATGCCGCTATGCATCCAGGTGTTAACATATGGGGTGTCATGGGCGCAGCAAGATTGGGCAATTTCGTTCTCGTGGTGCGGGAACTGCAAATCAGAGCCACCACCATGAATATCAAAATGTTCGCCCAAGATCGCAGAGTTCATTGCCGAGCACTCAATGTGCCAACCTGGACGGCCCGGGCCCCAAGGGGATTCCCACGTCGGCTCGCCGGGTTTCGACATTTTCCACACCACAAAATCCAGCGGGCTGCGTTTCGCAGTTTCAATATCCACACGGGCACCAGCTTGGAGCTGATCCAAGTCTTGTTTAGACAACTTACCGTATTCATCAAACTTAGCGACTTCAAACATCACATCGCCATTATCCGCGACATAGGCGAAGCCACGCTCAATCAACTTTTCTACCAGAGCGATGATTTCGTCGATGTAGTCGGTCGCGCGTGGCTCGATATCCGGACGCGCCATGTTTAAGGCGTCAAAATCTTGATACATTTCACCAATCAAACGTTCTGTTAAGGCATCACAGCTCTCGCCATTTTCCGCTGCACGCTTGATGATCTTGTCATCGATATCCGTGATGTTGCGGACAAAGGTTAAATCAAAGCCCAGATAACGCAGGTAACGAGAAATCATGTCAAACGAAACAAAGGTACGCCCGTGACCAATATGACAGAGATCGTAAATTGTCACCCCACACACATACATGCCGATTTTTCCCGGCGTGATGGGTTGAAAGACAGCTTTATCTCGTGTCAGTGAGTTGTAGATCTTTAACGGGGGGGTTTGCGTCGACATAATTATTTGATGACTCGTTACAATAGTGACAATGAGTAAGGTGAAGCGGCTATTACACCTTTTCTACTGGCTTGACGCAAGCCTCTCACGCCCGCGATGCTCAGCTATATATCCAGACTGGGTTCACAACTTATTATTGAAACCGCCCTTATCGCTTGAGCTTGTCGATAAACTTGATTTATTTTTCAATAAAGAATCTTTATCGATAAGTATTTATTGGGCAAACTGGCCCTCTGACTGATTGGCACTGACCGATCTTATTGAGACTAACCGATGTGGCAGAATCATGACTGATAACGCAACCCCTTCCTCTCCTCAAGAAGACAAAGTTGACCTCATTTTGCGTCAATGGCACGACGAGCGCCCGGATATCGATCCCAGCCCGATGGCGATCACCGGCCGTCTCGCGCGAGTTTTGGGCAATATCAATCCCAAACTGCAGCAGGTATTTGGCCAATATAACCTCAACCCTGGCGAGTTCGATGTGTTGGCCTCCCTGCGACGTGCAGGCTCGCCCTATACGTTAACCCCCAACCAGCTGCTCGATGCCCTAATGCTTACTTCGGGCGCAATGACTAACCGTATTGATCGTCTCGAACAAAAAGGCTTGGTATCTCGGAGCCCGGATCCTAACGACCGCCGCGGCGTTTATGTGTCACTGACAGAGGCGGGCATGGATTTAATTGATGATGCAGTGACCGAGCATACCAACAATTTACACCAGCTCTTGGCAGGTCTTACCGCCGACGAGCAAGCTGAGCTCGCGGTGTTGCTTAAAAAACTGCTCGCGCATGTAGAGCCTGCGTCGTAATCACTTCGGCGTCATTTAGAGGTCAGTGAAGGGGACAGGAATGATGATTAATTCCACATCCAGGGCGATCATGCTTGATCACCCGGCTCGTTAGGCTAAAATCTGTGATCCTTTTTAGCCAAGCCAATGACAGGATTACATCATGGTAACTCTTCATACCACGTTCGGTGATATCAAACTCCGCATGTATGCAGACGAAGCACCGGCCACGGTCGAGAACTTTTTACAATATTGCCGTGACGGCTTTTATAACGGAACCCTGTTCCACCGTGTTATCGACGGCTTTATGGTCCAAGGCGGTGGCATGGCCTCTGGCATGGAAGAAAAGTCGACGCGTGCACCGATCAAAAACGAAGCGGATAACGGTTTAAGTAACCTTACCGGTCGTTTATCCATGGCGCGTACCATGGAGCCGCATTCAGCCAGTTCACAATTCTTTATTAACGTGAATGACAACTTATTCCTGGATCACAAAGCCAAGACGCCAGACGGTTGGGGCTACTGTGTGTTTGCCGAAGTCGTCGACGGCATGGACGTGGTCAATAAGATCAAAGGCGTTGCGACCGGCAATTGGGGTTATGTACACCAAGACGTCCCTGTTGAAGAAGTATTAATCAATAGCGTGACTATCGAAGACTAAGCCGCACTCGTCAACAAGGGTAGCTAAAGCTACCCTTTCTTTTTGAGTGAGCCGCTCGTTTTGCCAATAAAAAGCCAATACATGCCACATACCCTCTTTATTGCTGATTTACACCTCAGCCCTACTCGGCAAGATATCACTGATTGCTTTTTGCGATTTATGGCCGAGGAAGCGGTCCACGCTGATGCACTCTATGTGCTGGGAGATTTGTTTGAGGCTTGGATTGGCGATGATGATCACAGCCCCTTTCATCAGCAAATCAAAACCGCCTTTGCGACCCTGACACAGCAAGGCGTACCTGTGTACTTTATTCATGGCAATCGTGATTTTTTAATCGGAAAGCGTTTCGCCCGTGAAACAGGCATCACCTTGTTGGATGAGCACACATGCATTGATTTATATGGTACGCCGACCTTGATTCTCCATGGCGATACCCTATGTTTGGCGGATGCCGACTACCAAGCATTTCGTCGCAAAGTCCACCAGCGCTGGCTACAACACGTGTTTTTATGTTTACCCTTAGCGTTGCGTCGTCGTATTGCGGCCAAAATGCGCGCGGGCAGTGCCAGTGCCAATCAGCAAAAGTCATCCACCATCATGGATGTGACGCCACAAGAAGTGCAGCGCCAGTTAGATAACGCAGGAGTGATTAACATGATTCACGGCCATACCCATCGCCCCCATGTCCATCAATGGTGTGATCAAGGACACGATTACCAGCGCATCGTGTTAGGCGATTGGTACCAACACGGGTCGGTATTAGTGTGTGGCCCGCAAGGCTGTGACTTACAAACTCGCGACTTTATCCATCACTAAGCCTTTCAGCCTATCGTTAAGAGATCTTTATGCAGACTGATTTATGCCCTTGTTGTAGTAACAAACCCTACGCCGAATGCTGCGCGCCCGTTCATCAACATCCGGCCAACGCTGCCCACCCTGAGCAATTGATGCGTGCTCGCTACAGCGCACATCCGAAAGGCTTGGTGGACTTTATTGTCGCGACCTATCACCGCGAATGCGGCGCCGAGGCATTTCGGGATGATATTGCCATGATGACCGACCATCAGTGGCAATCACTTGAGGTGCTCGATAGCGAGGTATTAAACCACGGTGAGCTTGGATTTGTGACCTTCAAAGCCCACTTTATTGCCGACGGTGAGCCTCAGTGTTTGCATGAGCGGTCTCGGTTTGTCCAAGAAACAATCAATGGACAGCCTCAATGGCGATATATCGATGGTGTTTTCCCCGGCCATATCAAAGCCGGCCGTAATGACCCTTGCCCGTGTGGCAGCGGGCGTAAGTTTAAAAAGTGTTGCAGCTAGCCCCCTAGCCTCGCCATTCTAAATAACTTATGGTTAAAAAATCATCAAGTTTGGTGCTTCGTGGTCGATACTAATAGTAAGACCAAAGGAGGACCCATCATGAACTGGCTTGGCAATTTGAGTCCTGTGTATCGCACGCCGCATGCACCGCCCACGAAAGTATGGGCGATCCGCAAATCGGAACACATTGATGCGCGTAAAGAGCGGCGGCTAGACGATCTCAATGATCACGCTCAGCAACCGCACCAAGAGCACGAGGAAAAAACACCTAAAAAAGACGGTGAACTCGATATTTATGTCTAGCCTCGGTGTCGACGCTCTCGCTGTTCATGGCGATGGCGACGCTTACGGCGATAGCGACGCTTACTTAGCATGAAGACACGTGAAAAAAACGCGCTTTGACTGGTTGCAATCCAAACGGATTTTGATATGGTCATAAACAGTTAAGCTTTTTGGTATAGAGCTTATTTTTATCACAGAGCGTACTTTCGTTAGATAATGGACGACCAACAATGATTTCAGCACTAATGACCATGCATCACCACCATCATCCTGACTAGTCTTTCGGGAGGAATGGTTTCGACTGGAAGACGAGTAAAAAGCGCTTCCGTCGGTCATTAGCAAGCTAACAGATTCAGACCCTCGGGAGCATCGTCTTCCGAGGGTTTTTTCTTTTTTAGCTTTTCATTTTTAGACAAGGAAGCACACATGCAAACACAACGCTTACGTATCGCCATCCAAAAAAAGGGCCGCCTCGCCAAAGAATGCCAAGAGCTGCTTAAACGCTGCGGGGTAAAAATCAATTACACCGGTGAACGTTTAGTGGTCCACGCCGAAAACATGCCCATCGATCTGCTACTGGTTCGTGATGATGATATCCCTGGCCTTATCATGGACGGCGTGGTTGACTTAGGTGTGATTGGTGAGAACGAATTAGAAGAGGTTCGCCTTGAGCGCATCAAGTTGGGTGAGCCGAGCCAGTATCAGCTGCTTCGTCGCCTCGACTTTGGTGGCTGTCGTCTTTCCATTGCGCTGGATAAAGACCAAAATTACAACGGCCCACAAGATCTCGCTGAGCAACGGATTGCGACCACCTATCCCAATATTCTTAAAGCCTACATGGATAAACAAGGTGTGAATTTCAGCACCTGTATGCTCAATGGCTCCGTGGAAGTGGCGCCACGTGCGGGGCTCGCCGATGCGATTTGTGATTTGGTCTCAACGGGCGCCACCTTAGAGACCAACGGCTTGAAAGAAGCCGAAGTCATTTTTCGCTCCAAGGCAGTGTTAATTCAGCGTGAAGGCAGCTGCAGCGAAGAGAAAACCGCATTAATTGAACGCTTGCTCACTCGCATGCAAGGCGTGATTCAAGCCAAAGAGTCGAAATACATCATGCTTCACGCGCCGAGCGAGGCGCTAGAAAAAATTGTTGAGCTACTTCCCGGTGCCGAAGACCCGACCATTTTGCCGCTCGCACACGAAAAAAGCCGTGTGGCGGTGCACCTTGTCAGTACCGAAAATCTGTTCTGGGAAACCATGGAAAAGCTCAAACAATTGGGCGCAAGCTCAATCTTGGTCCTGCCGATTGAAAAGATGATGGAGTAAGTCACCATGCGAACAGTAGTCTGGAAATCACTCGGAGAGTCACAAAAAGAGGGCTTGATGCGCCGCCCTGCGATCACAACCGGTGCCCAAACCCAAGCGAGCGTCGCGGAGATTATCGCCGATGTCCGAGAGCGCGGAGATGAAAGTTTAAAGGCGCTGACAAAAAAATTTGATGGTGTCGACCTCGATAGCATCAAACTCGACAAAGCAATCTTGGCCGATGCCGAAGCGCGATTGGGGGAAGATATCAAACTTGCCCTACGTCAAGCCTACGACAACATCAGCACCTTTCACCGCGCACAAAAAGCCCAGCCGTTGAAAGTCGAAACCATGCCAGGGGTGGTATGTGAATCCATCACTCGCCCAATTAACCGCGTCGGGCTGTATATTCCTGGCGGTAGCGCGCCCTTGCCGTCTACAGTGTTGATGCTGGGCGTGCCGGCGCAAATTGCTGGCTGCCGCAAAGTGGTGCTGTGTACCCCACCGCCAGTGGCCGATGAAATCTTATACTGTGCCAAACTGTGTGAGATTGATGAAATTTATACCCTGGGTGGCGCACAAGCGGTGGCGGCGATGGCCTTTGGCACCCAAAGTGTGACCAAGGTGGATAAGATTTTTGGTCCGGGCAATGCCTATGTCACCGAAGCCAAACGTCAGGTGAGCCTTGCTGCCAATGGCGCAGCGATGGACATGCCTGCCGGCCCCTCTGAAGTCTTGGTGATTGCTGATGCCGGCGCGGATCCCGACTTTGTTGCCGCGGATTTACTCAGCCAAGCGGAGCACGGCCCCGATTCGCAAGTAGTGCTAGTGACCCCAGCCCCAGAGATGGCAGAAAAAGTCGCCGATGCGGTGCAGCAGCAATTAACCACGCTCAGTCGTGCAGAAATTGCCAAGCAAGCGCTGGGCAGCAGTGTGATTATTATTGCCGATACTCTCACCCAATGCGTGTCGATTTCTAACCGCTACGGACCAGAGCACTTGATTGTGCAGACTCAGCAGCCTCGAGATTTGTTGCCGCTGTTGGATAACGCTGGCTCGATTTTCTTGGGCGCCTATTCGCCCGAATCCGTGGGTGATTACGCCTCAGGCACCAACCATGTGTTGCCGACTTACGGTTATACCCGTACCTACAGCAGTTTAGGATTGGCCGACTTCAATAAGCGGATGACAGTGCAACAGGTCAGCGAAAGCGGCTTACAAGCACTGGGCCCGACCGTGATGCGAATCGCAGAAGCCGAGGGCTTGGATGCGCATCGCCAAGCGGTCGATATTCGTCTAAATAAGCTACAACAAGCCCAAGCCTCAGAGGACCCGTTAGTATGAGCATCGATAAACTCGCCCGTGAGCAAGTACAAGCGCTCACGCCCTATCAGTCAGCCCGCCGTATCGGTGGCAGCGGGGATGTGTGGCTCAATGCCAATGAATCCCCCTTTGACAATGCTTATACCCTGAGCGGCCAAGGACTCAATCGCTACTCCAGCTGTCAGCCGGCATCATTGATTAATGCCTATGCCAACTATGCGGGGGTAGACAAGGGCCAAGTGATTACCACTCGTGGCGCCGATGAAGGGATTGATTTATTGCTGCGCGCGTTTTGCGAGCCAAACCAAGATAGCGTACTGATTTGCCCACCCACCTATGGCATGTATGCGGTCAGTGCCGAAAACCAAGGGATCGCGACCACCCAAGTGCCGCTCACCGCCGACTGGCAGCTGGACATGGCAGGAATTGATTCCGCTTTGGAGGCAGATGCCAACATCAAGCTTATCTTCGTATGTAGTCCTAATAATCCGACCGGTAATTTAATTAACCGCGACGACATAGAAGCGCTACTCACCCGCACTCAAGATCGCGCGATTGTGGTGTTGGATGAAGCCTATATCGAATTTAGTCCAGAAGCGACCTGCACCGATTTACTCGCGCGCTTTGAGAATCTGGCCATTTTGCGCACGCTATCAAAAGCGTTCGCTCTGGCAGGACTGCGTTGCGGCTTTACCCTCGCCAATCCCGCTATTATTAACTTGATGCTCAAGGTGATCCCGCCGTATCCGGTGCCGGTGCCCGTGGCAGATATTGCCGAGCAAGCGCTCTCCGAAGCGGGCTTGGCGCGGATGAAGTATCAGGTTTTGGACTTAACCGCCAACCGTGCCTATTTGCAAGCCGGCCTCAGTATGCTGCCCGGCATCAAGGTGCATCCAGGCTTTGGTAACTACCTGCTGATAAGCCTGGACGACACCGATGCGGTGTTCAAGCACTTGGGTAATGCGGGGATTATTGTGCGCCGTACCGCGATCGAGAACAGCTTACGCATCAGTATTGGCAACCGTGACGAATGTGAAAAAGTGTTGGCTTTTATCCGCCAGCAGCTCAGTGAATAAGGACAACCACTGTGAAAGACAAGATTTTATTTATTGACCGTGATGGCACCTTGATTGTGGAGCCGCCTGAAGACTACCAAGTGGATCGTCTGGATAAATTGGCCTTTGAGCCGGACGTGATCCCCGCACTACTTAGCCTGCAAGCGGCGGGCTACACCTTGGTGATGGTGAGCAATCAAGATGGTTTAGGGACCGATAGCTTCCCGCAAGCGGACTTTGATGCACCACACAACATGATGATGGCGCTATTTCGCTCACAAGGGATCCATTTTGAAGACGTGCTGATTTGTCCGCACTTTGATAGTGACGACTGTAGCTGCCGCAAGCCTAAATTAGGCTTGGTAAAAGATTATCTGCAGCAAGGCCGAATTGATTTTGCCCAATCGGCGGTGATTGGCGATCGCGACACCGATATCACCTTAGCCAACAATATGGCGCTACAAGGGATCWAGTACCAACGCGACGTGATGGGCTGGCCACAGATTGTCGAGCGTCTGACCTTGCAGCCGCGCATCGCATCGGTGACTCGCACCACCAAAGAAACCGACATTCAAGTGGATGTTAACCTGGATAAAAGTGGTGGCAGCCGCATTGAAACCGGACTGGGCTTTTTTGACCACATGTTGGATCAAATCGCCACCCACGGCGGTTTTCAGCTCAACGTTGGCGTCAAAGGTGATTTGCACATCGACGACCACCATACCATTGAAGACACCGCCCTCGCCTTGGGCGACGCGCTTAAACGGGCGCTGGGTGATAAACGCGGTATTGACCGTTTTGGGTTTAGCCTGCCGATGGATGAATGCTTGGCGCAATGTGCGTTGGATTTATCCGGACGTCCGTTTCTTAAATTTGAGGCCAGCTTCCCGCAGCCACAAGTGGGCGATATGTCGACCGAAATGGTCGGGCATTTTTTCCGCTCATTGACCGATACTTTGGCCTGTACCCTTCACCTGACCGTCGATGGCGAAAACACCCATCACTTGGTAGAAAGCTTATTTAAAGCCTTTGGCCGCACCTTGCGTCAAGCGATCAAGGTCGAGGGCGATGCGCTGCCAAGCAGTAAAGGAGTCTTATAATGCGCAAACACACCGTCATTATCGATACCGGCTGCGCCAATGTCTCCTCGGTACGCTTTGCTGTCGAACGCCTGGGCTATCAAGCCACATTGAGCCGCGATCCCGACGTAGTGCTGGGGGCAGACAAGCTTTTTTTGCCCGGCGTCGGCACAGCCAGCGAAGCGATGAAAAACCTCACCGAGCGCGGCTTAGTGGATTTAGTTAAACAGGTTGAGCAACCGCTACTGGGTATTTGTCTTGGCATGCAAATGCTAGGCACGCGCTCCGATGAAGGCGATAGCCCGGTTGAGTGCCTTGGCCACATCCCCGCGCCGACCAAGCTAATGGATACCGATGGCCAGCCTTTACCTCATATGGGTTGGAATCGGGTCGCCACCGTCAATGACCATCCCTTATTCGACGGCATTCCCGCTGGCAGCTACTTCTATTTTGTCCACAGTTACGCGATGCCGGTCGGTGATTACACCTTGGCACAATGTCATTATGGTCATGCGTTCAGCGCAGCAATCAATCAAGGTAACTACTTCGGGGTTCAGTTTCACCCTGAGCGCTCGGGCAAAGTAGGCGCGCGTTTGATTCAGAATTTTTTGGAGATGTAAGCAAGGATGATTATACCAGCACTCGATTTGATAGATGGCCAAGTGGTGCGCCTTTATCAAGGGGATTATCAGCAAAAAACCGACTACGGTTTTGACCCGCGTGAGCAGTTTGCACGTTACCATCAAGCAGGCGCGGATTGGTTGCACCTCGTGGATTTAACCGGTGCCAAAGATCCGACCGCGCGTCAGGTCGATTTGATCACCGAGATTTTGCAATCAACGCCCGCCAATATCCAAATCGGCGGCGGCGTGCGCACCGAAATGGACGTGATTGAGCTGCTAAACACCGGCGCGCAGCGCGTAGTGATCGGCTCCACCGCGGTCAAATCCCCCGATTTGGTCAAAGGCTGGATGCAAACCTACGGCCCTGACCGGATTGTATTGGCACTCGACATTCACATTGACAGTGACGGGACGCGACGCGTGGCGGTGTCCGGCTGGCAACAAGACTCCGGCGTCACCATTGAAGCGCTACTCGACGATTATTTGTCCGTCGGGCTAGAGCATGTGCTGTGCACCGATATCTCCCGCGATGGCACCTTGCAAGGCAGCAATGTGGCGCTTTACCGCGACTTGTGTCAGCGCTATCCGAGCATTGCGTTTCAATCATCAGGCGGCATTGGCAGTCTCGAAGACATTCGCGCCTTGCGCAATACCGGCGTCGCAGGCGTGATCGTCGGCCGCGCCCTACTGGAAGGCAACTTTAGCGCAGAGGAGGCGATCGCATGCTGGCAAAACGGATAATTCCTTGTTTGGACGTCCGCGACGGACAAGTGGTCAAAGGCGTGCAATTTCGTAATCACGAAATCATCGGCGATATCGTCCCGCTCGCCAAACGCTACGCCGAAGAAGGCGCTGATGAGCTGGTGTTTTATGACATCACCGCCTCCAGTGACAGCCGGGTGGTCGATAAAAGCTGGGTTAGTCGCGTCGCGGAAGTAATTGATATCCCCTTTTGCGTCGCCGGTGGGATTAAATCCGAAGCCGATGCCCAGCAAATCCTGGAATTTGGCGCGGATAAGATATCGATTAACTCACCGGCATTGGCCGATCCGAGCTTAATCACGCGACTGGCCAATAAGTTTGGCGTGCAGTGCGTGGTGGTCGGAATTGATTCCTTCTTCGATGAAGCGACCGGGCACTATCAGGTCTATCAATTTACCGGCGATGAAAGCCGTACTCAGGCCACACCTTGGCAAACCGCCGCGTGGGTTGAGGAAGTCCAACAGCGGGGCGCAGGCGAAATCGTACTTAATATGATGAACCGCGATGGCGTGCGCCAAGGCTATGACTTAACCCAACTAAAAATGGTGAGAGAGCGCTGTCAGGTGCCCCTGATTGCCTCCGGCGGTGCCGGTGAAATCGCGCATTTCGCCGACGCCTTTTTACAAGCAAATGTCGATGGCGCGCTGGCCGCTTCGGTGTTTCACAAGCAAATCATCGCGATAAGCGAATTAAAACAAACATTAAAACAACAAGGGATCGAGGTAAGAGTATGACGGCAGCGTGGGTAGAACGTATCGATTGGGAGAAAAACGCCGGCTTGGTGCCTGCGATTATCCAACACAGCGATAGCGGCCAAGTGTTAATGCTGGGCTACATGAATGCCGATGCACTGAACACGACGCTCGAAACCGGTCGCGTCACCTTTTGGTCGCGCAGCAAGTCGCGTCTTTGGGTAAAAGGCGAAAGCTCCGGTCATGTGTTGAGCCTGGAACACATTGCACTCGATTGCGATCAAGATACCTTATTGGTCACGGCGACGCCACACGGGCCCACCTGTCACCTCGGCACGACCACCTGCTTTGACAGTGACAACAAACCGCCACACACGGGTCCCGGCTTTTTGTCGAGCCTAGAGCAAGTGCTTGCCAGCCGCAAAGACGCCGCGCCTGATGACTCTTACACCGCGAGCTTATTTGCCAAAGGCACCAAGCGTATCGCGCAAAAAGTGGGGGAAGAAGGCGTCGAAGTCGCCCTCGCTGCCACGGCAGGCGATAAGGCCGAGCTATTAAACGAAAGTGCCGACTTGCTTTATCACCTATTGGTATTACTGCAAGACCAAGAGCTTAGCCTCCATCAAGTGACCGAAGTCCTCGCCTCTCGCCATCAAGGCTAACAGCGAAGCGCGTTAACCTATACATGCTCCCTCCAAAGCGCCGTCCACATGCGGCGCTTTTTGCGACTGACATATCAATAAAGTACTAGCATCCGCCGTCTATCGCTTTTAACCCATAAAAACAAAACGCCACTCTGATACTATCGCTCCTTAAGTATTCAATATAAAGGCACAATTCGAGAAGCCTTAAAACATCAATGCCTCCATGAGAAAACAGCTTATTACAGAGAAATACCGCTCACTAAGGCTGGCTGTACTGAAACAAACGCAAAGCGAGTTTGAGCAGCTTCAACCTGATTTAATTGACTGTATCTCGTTAACTGAAATCAATGAATTAGCGCTTGTTGCTCAAAACCAGTGGCATCCCTCACCGGTTCGTCAGATTGGCTGGGATTGGCGACAAATACTGCAACAGTACCGCAGAGATCATATGGCTAGATTAGAGCTGGCGATATGGCACCACCAGGATCTTAGTGGCCTAATGATCGGGAAAGCGAGTGAGGGCAGACTAGTTGTAAAAATCAACTATATTCAAGGAGGAGACGCAGTAAACCCCTTGAAAGGTTATATTCTTCCCATCGCCTCGCGATGTGCCGAACTGTTCGCTGCTGCTATCAATGCCGGATGGATTGGAATCCAAGATCCAATAGAGAATGAAGACTTACTCCATTACTATCACCTATTAGGTTTCAATCAACGCGATCCATTCGATCCAAGAAACAATGCATTGTTCAAGCGTATCAGCTGAGCACTCAGCAGCTTTGCAACCCCATTTCATTCGGTTATAATTACATCAATATGGAGGTACGTATGACACAATTAGCGACAAAAAAAACAGATGACTTCGATTTGGAAAAAGCGCTTAAACGTATGCAATATCATGCGGATAAAACTCGCTTATCATTCGATAAAGCACTGAAAGTCAAATCACCAAAGACACTGGCTGGCCGCCTTGCTGGTCCAGCGAAAGCATAATTGTTATCGCTTTCTGCCTACGCGCTCACTTAACACCACGTATTATAAATTTTAATCGCTGACCACCCATTATCACCAGAACACCGTAGCAGATCGCCAAATCCTGCTCAGATCAGTTAAACTGCCTGTATTCCCGACAGTTAGTGACAAGGCGTCCTATGTTTAACGGCAAATCCATTCTGATCACCGGCGGTACTGGCTCTTTTGGTAAAAAGTACGTCCGCACCCTGCTTGAACGCTATCAACCACGTCGCCTCGTGGTGCTCTCTCGCGATGAGCTCAAGCAATATGAAATGCAGCAAACCTTTAACGCCCCTTGCATGCGCTATTTTATCGGCGATGTGCGTGATGGCGATCGTTTAATGCAAGCGATGCAAGGCATTGACTATGTGATTCATGCTGCTGCACTCAAGCAGGTACCTGCCGCCGAATACAACCCGATGGAGTGTATCAAAACCAACATTCACGGTGCAGAGAATGTGATTCGAGCCGCGATTGCCAACGGGGTCGAAAAAGTGATTGCGCTCTCGACCGATAAAGCCGCCAGCCCCAATAATCTCTATGGCGCCACCAAACTGTGTTCAGATAAATTGTTTGTCGCCGCTAACAATATGACCGGGGGCCAAAAGACACGTTTTTCGGTAGTGCGCTATGGCAATGTGGTCGGCTCGCGCGGCTCTGTGGTGCCTTTGTTTAAGAAAAAGGCAGCGGAAGGCGCGGATCACTTGCCCATTACGCATCCTGAAATGACCCGTTTTTGGATTACCTTGCAGCAAGGGGTGGATTTTGTGCTGAAAAACTTTTCGCGCATGTATGGCGGAGAAATATTTGTTCCTAAGATCCCATCGGTTCGCCTGACGGATCTCGCCAGCGCCTATGCCCCGAACACACCCGTCAAGGTGATAGGCATTCGCCCCGGCGAAAAAATGCATGAAGTGATGTGTCCGGCTGACGATGCGCATCTGACGCTCGAATTTGCCGATCATTACGTGATTTGCCCCACCATTAAGTTCTACGATGCCGATGATGACTATCGAGAAAATGCGTTGGGTGAGAAAGGACAGCCCGTGCCAGAAGGGTTTGAGTATCAATCAGGCACTAACCCAGATGTGTTAACCGTCGAGGCTATTTTGCAACTCGACACCGAGCAGTAAAGGAGTATGGCGTTGATCCCATACGGAAAGCAGCATCTTAGCGAGCAAGACTGTGCCGCTGTGCTTGAGGTGCTAAAAAGTGATTATCTGACGCAAGGCCCGCAAGTTCCGGCTTTTGAAGCCGCCGTCGCCGAACTCACCGGGGCTGCGCATGCGGTCGCCGTTAATAGCGCGACATCTGCCCTGCATCTGGCTTGTCTGGCGTTAGGACTGGGCCCAGGCGATCGTTTATGGACCTCCCCCATCACCTTTGTCGCGTCAGCCAATTGTGGCCGATACTGTGGTGCTGAGGTGGACTTTGTCGATATCGACCCGAACACACGTAATCTATGCCCCCAGCAGCTCGCGAAAAAGCTGGCACAAGCGGCCGCTACTCACAGCTTACCCAGAGTGCTGGTGGTGGTGCATATGGCCGGTGTCAGTGCGCCAATGGCCGAGATTGCCGCGCTCGCCAAGCGTTATCAGGTAGCCATTATTGAGGATGCGTCACATGCGATGGGCGCCTACTATCAAGAAGCGGCGGTGGGTGGATGCCAGTACAGCGATATTAGCGTGTTTAGTTTTCATCCAGTCAAAGTGGTCACCGCGGGAGAGGCAGGGGTTGTCACTACCCAAAATGCCACATTGGCGAAAGCGCTGCGTCAGTTACGTAGCCACGGGATCACCCGTGACGCAGAAGACTGCCACGCAGCCTTGCCGCCTTGGGGTTATGAGCAGCATGCATTGGGGATGAACTATCGCCTCTCGGATATTCATGCCGCACTTGGCCGTTCACAATTAACCCAGCTTCGTTCCTTTATCGCCAAACGGTTTGCACTCGCTGAACGCTACCACCAAGCGCTGGCGGATTTGCCCGTCAAGCGACCCATTTTAGACCCTGAGTCGGCATGGCATTTGTATTTGATTGAGCTTGAGCACGCCGATACACGCCGCGCCGTCTTTGATGCAATGCGAGCGCAAGGCATTGGCGTGAACGTGCACTATATTCCTGTGCATACGCAACCTTACTATCAGGCACTGGGCTTCCAACTCGGAGACTTCCCGCTCGCCGAACAGTATTACGCGGGCGCACTCACTTTGCCGCTTTACCCCGATTTAACCGAGCAACAGCAAGACACAGTGATTGCTGCGCTACAAAAAGCCATTGAGGACGCGTGACCGATGAATGTATGTATTATTCCCGCCCGAGGTGGCAGCAAACGCATTCCGGGCAAGAACCTCAAACTGTTTAACGGTGCGCCCATTATCACTTATGCTATTGCGACAGCGCGTCAAAGTGGGCTATTCGATCGCGTCTTGGTTTCCACCGATTGCGACGACATTGCCAGTGTGGCGCGCGATGCAGGGGCAGAGGTGCCTTTTGTACGTCCCGCCGAGATTGCCGGCGATCACGCTACGACCTTGGATGTGCTTGAGCATGCGATCCAGTGGCTTAACCCGTCGCCACAGCAAACGCCTTTGCAAGCGATATGCTGCCTGTATGCTACCACTCCCTTTGTCACCACGGATGACTTGCGCCAAGGCTTAGCGTTACTGGACGGCGACACCGTCAAATACAGTTTTGCCGCCACCCGCTACGCCTTTCCGATTCAGCGCAGTATTCATGTCGATGCCGATGGCAGTGTCAGCATGTTGTGGCCCGAGCACTTCACCACCCGTTCACAAGACTTACAGCCGGCCTACCACGATGCGGGAATGTTTTACTGGGGCACGCCAAGTGCTTTTTTAGCGCGCGAACCGGTTTTTTCCCCTCACTCGAAAGCCGTGTTGATCCCTCATTACCGCGTGCAAGACATTGATGAGCCGGATGACTGGCTACGCGCTGAGCTAATGTATCAACTGTTGGAGCAACAAGCCTTGCTATGAGCCATATTGCCATTCGAGTCGATGCCTCCCAAGCGATAGGTACCGGCCACATCAGCCGCATGCATGTGTTGGCTAGCATGCTACAAGGGTCTGGCCATCAGGTGACCTTAGTGTGTCGCGACTTGCCCGGCAATTTGATAGCAGTCAGCCATGAACAAGGCTTAACGGTGGCGGTGTTGCCTGCTCCCAAAAACTCGCTTAGCAACACCGATTGGCTTGGTGTGAGCCAGCGGCAAGATGCCGAAGAGACAACCGCATACGTCGCTAACCAGCCGGTGGATTTGATGGTGGTGGATCATTACGCCCTCGATGCCCGCTGGGAGCAGTCAATTCACATCCAATTGTACTGTCCGGTGATGGTAGTCGATGATTTAGCCAATCGGCCCCACGATTGCGCGTTTTTGCTCGATCAAAATCCTTGGCCTGATCTCACCACGCGCTACGCATCACGGCTTGTAAATCCACAAACCCGATGCTTATTGGGGCCAGACTATGCACTATTGCGTCCAGCATTTGCCGCCTTACATCAGTCTCCGCCGCCGCGGGAAGATAAGGTAATCGCCTTTTTCTCCGGCACGGACCCGACCGGTGAAAGCCGCAAGCTCGTGGACGCGGTGAAGCACCTAGAAGCCGTTCAACACCTAGAAGAAGAGCAAAAGCTCGATAGGCTGCCTTTCTCGCTATTAATTGTCACCGGCCGGCGTAACCCAGACCGCGATGCATTGTGTAAAGAGCCTGTCCCCGATGGGGTTAGCGTAGTGGAAGCACTGTCGGACTTTGATGCCCACATGGCACGGGCACGCTATGCATTTGGGGCGGCCGGTGTGACCGCCATTGAGCGCAGCTGCTTGGGGGTCCCGAGCACCTTGGTGTGTGTGGCGGAAAACCAACACGCCATGGCCGAGTATCTCGCCGGACAACCGGGCTATCAATACTTAGGACGCGGTGAGCACACCCGCTGGCAAGATTACGCGTCTGCACTGCAGCACCTTGCGGCAAATTGGTATCAGCTTCCTACTCTGCCAGCGATCACCGATGGAAAAGGCGCAGAGCGCGTGGTCGCGGCCTTGGAGCATGACTTATGCAACTAATTTTTAAAGCGGTGAGTCACGCGGACAGTGATACCTTATGGCATTGGCGCAATCGTCCCGCTGTTCGCCAGTTTATGTACACTCAGCATGAAATTAGCCATGATGAGCACAAGGCATGGTTCAGCCATATGCTTGCCAACACGCACCGTTATTTCTATATCGTCTACAAGCGCGTAGACAGCCAACCAAACACCCCGCTTGGCGTGGTCAACCTTGACCTCGATAGCGAGAATAGGACAAGTGCGACCTGGGCTTTTTATGCGGCCCCAGATGCACCGCGTGGCAGCGGCGCACTCATGGAATTTGGCGCATTAAGTTTAGCATTTGAGACCTYGGGTGTGACCCAGTTGAACTGTGAAGTGCTCAGTCATAACCAGGGAGTGGTTCGGCTACATCAACGCTTTGGCTTTCGTGAAACGCCGCAAAGTCGGCAACGCACCTTTTCCCTGCCTGAGGGAAAAACAGTCGAGATTGTGTGCCTGTCTTTGTCCGCTGATGAGTGGCAGCAAGACGCCAGCGCCCTTCAAACCAAACTGAATATCGATGCGGTTTATGAACAACGACATTAAAATTGCAGGCCGTTTGATCGGTCCCCAGCATCCTCCCTATATCATTGCCGAAATGTCGGCCAACCATAATGGTAGCCTTGAGCTTGCCAAGCAAACCATCTCCATGGCCAAAGCCTGCGGTGCCGATGCTGTCAAAATGCAAAGCTATACCGCCGATACCATTACCCTTGATTGCGACCACGATGAATTTCAGATCAAAGGCGGACTGTGGGATGGTTATAGTCTCCACCAACTATATCGCTGGGCACAAACCCCGTTTGAGTGGCACAAGCCGTTATTTGATCACGCACGAAAGGAGGGTATCACCCTATTCTCTTCTCCTTTTGATTGCTCAGCGATTGACTTGCTCGAGGATCTTAACGCCCCCGCCTATAAAATTGCCTCGTTCGAGGCGATTGATTTGCCTTTGATTCGCTATGCCGCGCAAACCGGTAAACCGATGATCATCTCAACCGGCATGGCTGACGAGACAGAGATCGCCGAGGCGGTAGCGACCGCCCGTGATAACGGCTGTCGTGAGCTGGTGTTGCTTCATTGTATCAGCGCCTACCCCGCGCCGATGGAACAAAGCCATCTGCGAACCATTCCAACCTTAGCCAGCCGCTATCAAACATTGGCGGGTTTATCCGATCATTCGCTGACCAATACCGCCGCGATCGCAGCCGTGGCACTCGGCGCGTGCGTGATTGAAAAACATGTGATGCTCTCTGAAAATTCGGGAGGCCCGGATGCTGCTTTCTCGCTTACGCCACCTGCACTGAGTGCGCTTTGTGAGCAAACCCACGCGGCGTGGCAAGCGTTAGGAGAAAGCGCCCTCACCACCCGAGAGGCCGAGTCGAGCAACCGTCAATTTAGGCGCTCTTTGTATGTCTGTGAGGATATCGCGCCCGGTGAGCCACTCACGCCCGATAATGTGCGCAGTATTCGTCCTGGCTTTGGGTTGGCGCCGAAACACTATGATGCGGTGCTCGGAAAACGCGCGACACGCGCGTTAACCAAAGGCACCGCGTTGTCGTGGGAGGATATAAACTGATTGTCTAAGTGGGTCATTCCCGAGACCACAAACCAAAAAACCCGGCGAATGAGCCGGGTTTTATCATCGTGCGATAATACTATTATTACATTTGCGCAATCATGTCGTCTGCAAACTCAGAGCACTTACGTAGGCTCGCACCTTCCATTTGACGCTCGAAGTCATAGGTCACAGTTTTGTTGGCGATGGTTTTTTCCATTGATTTGATCACCAAATCAGCGGCTTCAAACCAGCCCATATGACGCAGCATCATTTCTGCTGACAGGATAAGCGAACCTGGGTTTACCTTGTCTTGGCCCGCGTATTTTGGCGCCGTGCCGTGGGTGGCTTCAAACAGTGCCACACCGTCACCAATGTTGGCACCTGGGGCGATACCAATACCACCAACCTGGGCTGCCAAAGCATCAGATACGTAATCACCATTCAAGTTCATGGTGGCAATCACATCATACTCTGCAGGGCGCAACAGGATTTGCTGCAAGAAAGCATCTGCGATGGAATCTTTAATAATGATTTCTTTACCGGTTTTTGGATTTTTCATCGTCATCCACGGACCGCCATCAAGCAACTCGGCACCAAACTCTTTATTGGCTACTTCGTATGCCCAATCTTTAAACGCCCCTTCGGTAAACTTCATGATGTTACCTTTGTGGACGATGGTCAGTGAGTCGCGATCGTTATCGATGGTGTACTCGATAGCCGCACGAACCAGACGCTTGGTACCTTCTTCAGAAATCGGCTTGATACCGATACCACACTGCTCTGGGAAACGGATTTTGTTGGCACCCATTTCTTCGCGCAGGAATTTAATCACTTTATCGGCTTCTGCGGTGCCCGCTTTAAACTCGACACCCGCGTAGATGTCTTCTGAGTTTTCACGGAAGATCACCATATCGGTATCTTCTGGCTTTTTCAGAGGGCTAGGAACGCCAGTGAAGTAACGTACCGGACGCGCACAAATGTAGAGATCGAGCTCTTGGCGAAGGGCCACATTCAGAGAACGAATACCACCGCCAACAGGCGTTGTCAGTGGGCCTTTAATCGCCACTTTGTATTCACGAATAAAGTCGAGTGTTTCAGCCGGTAGCCATTGATCATCACCGTATACCTTGGTGGATTTTTCACCGGTGTAGATTTCCATCCATGAAATCTTACGCTCACCGTCGTAGGCTTTAGCAACTGCGGCATCAACAACTTTGATCATTGCAGGGCTAACATCCATCCCGATGCCATCCCCTTCAATGTAAGGGATCACAGGGTGGTTAGGGACTACCAGTTTTGTGCCGTCGAGTGTAATTTTTTCACCTTCCGCCGGTACAACTACTTTACTTTCCATTTTAATCTCCTAGCGTCCATTTGTTATCTTTGTGTAAGATGCGCAACGAGGATACTCGAATTCATACAACACGCCAAACAGATTATTACGTGTATAATACCAAAGTCTCATTTGCCGTTTAATCTATTTGACAGCCCGTATGCCATATAAATCCCGCTCTCAGCCAGCGTCAAAGGCTGTTTCAAACACCACTGCCAAATCATCTCAACACGCACAGGATTCACGCGCGGCGGCGATGACCACTAAAGTGATACTTGTTAACAAACCTTATAACATGTTGACCCAGTTTAGCGGTGAGCCCGGTGACAGCACATTAGCCGACATCGTCTCCGTAAAAGACGTGTACCCGGCCGGTCGACTCGACAAGGACAGCGAAGGCTTGCTGGTGCTCACCAATAACGGTGCCTTACAAGCCAGATTAACCCAGCCTTCATCTAAATCTCCCAAAACCTATTGGGTCCAAGTGGAAGGTGATCCCAGCGATGAGGCGATTCAAGCGCTTTGCGACGGTGTGGAGCTAAAAGATGGTCTAACGCTACCCGCTGAGGTATCAAAAATGGCGTCACCCGCCGTGTGGGAACGCCATCCTCCGGTACGCTATCGCGCCAACATTCCCACTACCTGGCTAAAGGTGGTGCTGAACGAGGGGCGAAATCGACAAGTACGCCGGATGACTGCCCATATTGGCCACCCGACGCTGCGCTTGATTCGCGCCCAACTCGGCGCCTGGCAGCTGGATGATTTGCAACCGGGCCAATGGCGTGAGGTCGCGCCCCTGAAAGGCTTCGAGCAGTTCATCCCTAAACCCAAAGGGCCAAAAGGGAAAGCACCGTGTGGGCGCACTCGCTCGTCCAAGCGCGCACCGTTGAAGAAGGCTCGATAAAGCCAAGCTTCCACAGCAACTGTCGTCATCGCTCTGAGATTGGATACCACGCATAAACACGCCGTGAATCCATCCCTGGAGGCTCCGCCGCGCCATCCATGGCGCGGAGGGTCTTTGCGCGGCACCCAATCACAGACTATGTCCGCCATTGATATTTAATCGCATCAACATAAGCTGCATCGGTCGCCGTCAACGCAACCATCTATCTACTTTAGATAACGGTTAACGTGTGAGCCTTATCACATCTGTATCCGGCGATTTGATTCTGTTAAACTCAGCGTCCGTTTATTGATAGCAGCATTTGTGATCACCATGTCAGATAACAGCAGCAAAAAAGTGATTGTCGGAATGTCCGGCGGTGTTGATTCGTCCGTTTCTGCCTACTTGTTGAAACAACAGGGTTATCAGGTCGAAGGCCTGTTTATGAAAAACTGGGAAGAAGATGACAACGAAGAATACTGCTCTGCTGCAGAAGACTTGGCCGATGCGCAAGATGTCTGCGATAAGTTGGGCATTGAGCTACATACCATTAATTTTGCCGCTGAGTATTGGGACAATGTGTTCGAGCATTTTTTGACCGAGTACAAAGCAGGCCGTACGCCGAATCCAGATATTCTGTGCAATAAAGAAATCAAATTTAAGGCATTTCTCGAGTTTGCCGACGAAGTGCTAGACGCCGATTATATTGCTATGGGCCATTATGTGCGTCGATCTTTCCCCGACAATGGTGAAAAAGCACAGATGCTGCGTGGCCTTGATAGCAATAAAGACCAAAGCTACTTCTTATATACACTCAGCCACGATCAGATTGCACGTAGCTTATTCCCAGTCGGCGATCTCGAAAAGCCACAAGTGCGCCAAATTGCCGAAGAACAAGGCTTGGTGACCGCAAAGAAAAAAGACTCCACTGGGATCTGCTTTATTGGTGAGCGCAAATTTACTGACTTTTTATCGCAGTACTTACCCGCGCAACCGGGGCCCATCGAAACGACCGATGGCGAGAACATCGGTGACCACCAAGGCCTGATGTATCATACCCTGGGCCAACGTAAAGGTTTAGGGATTGGCGGATTAAAAGGCGGTAACGGTAGCGAAGCGCCCTGGTATGTGGTCGATAAAGACGTTGAGCGCAATGTACTGATTGTAGGTCAAGGCCATGATCATCCACGCTTATTCTCTGCAGGCTTAATAGCAGCCCAATTACACTGGGTCGATCGCGAGAATGTGACCGAGACACGCCGTTGCACAGTCAAAACCCGATATCGTCAACACGATATATCATGTACTATCACGCCTGTTGATAATGACACCATAAAAGTGACATTCGACGAGCCGCAAATTGCGGTCACCCCTGGCCAATCCGCTGTTTTTTATGACGGCGACGTGTGTTTAGGTGGTGGTATTATCGAGCAACGTATTTAAGGAGCCGTGATCAGTGGCAGAGACGATTTATGATCGCACCCTCGCTTTTGCGAGCATTTGTCAGGCAGCGAAACTGGTGCAAGATGTGTCCCGTCAGGGCTATTGTGACCAAGACGCGCTCAGTACCAGCTTAAGCAGCATCGTGATGACGAACCCGTCCTCGACGCTCGATGTGTTTCGCGGTGAGGTCGGTAATGTCACTGGCGGCGGTGAGTCAGGGCTCCATTTAGGCTTGGAAGCGCTGATCAGCCAGCTGGATAATAGCAGCAACGGTAGCGAGCTAATGCGTTATCTGATCAATTTGCTCGCCTTAGAGCGCAAGCTTGCCAGCCGTCGTGATGCCATGGCGCAATTGGGCGATCGGATCGAAACCATCGAGCGCCAATCGAGCCACTTTGATCTGCTTGATGAGCAAATGATCAGTAATCTTGCCAGTATTTATCTCGACGTCATCAGCCCACTGGGCCCGCGTATTCAGGTTTCTGGCGACCCGCAACACCTACAACAAACCGGCGTGCAACATCGTGTGCGTGCCCTCTTGTTATCTGGTATCCGTAGTACCGTACTATGGCGCCAAGTAGGCGGTAAACGCCGACATCTCATTTTTGGTCGTAAACAAATGGTTGAGCAGGCCAAAACTATTCTAGCCCGTAGCTAATCAGATTGAACTCAGGAGACATAAAATGGAACTGTCAGCGCTGACTGCTGTTTCCCCGGTCGATGGCCGATATGGAACGAAAACGATTGCGTTACGATCGATTTTCAGTGAATTTGGATTGCTAAAGTATCGCACCATCGTTGAAATCCGCTGGCTGCAAAGCTTGGCAGCCACTGACAGCATCAAAGAAGTGCCTGCATTTAGCGATGACGCCAACGCCCTCCTCGATCGGATTGCCGCTGAATTTGATGAGCAAGACGCCGCCCGAATCAAAGAGATTGAGCGCACCACTAATCACGACGTCAAAGCGGTTGAGTACTTTTTAAAAGAAAAAATTGCTCAACACTCAGAGATTCATGCGGTTAGCGAGTTTATTCACTTTGCCTGTACCTCGGAAGATATCAATAACCTATCTCACGCACTGATGCTTAAAGAAGCGCGTGATACGGTGATCTTACCGGAAATGCAACAGCTTGCCGATGCAGTTAAAGACTTGTCACAACAGTTCCGCGATGTGCCGATGCTCTCTCGCACCCACGGCCAACCGGCGTCGCCGTCGACCATGGGTAAAGAAATGGCGAACGTTGCCTACCGTATGGCGCGTCAGATTAAGCAAGTCGAAAGCACTGAAATCCTCGGCAAAATCAATGGTGCAGTGGGTAACTACAACGCCCATTTGTCGGCCTACCCAGAGATTGATTGGCACGCCTACAGTGAAGCTTTTGTCACTTCGCTCGGTATCGACTGGAACCCGTACACCACTCAAATTGAGCCGCATGACTACATTGCTGAGCTCTTTGATGCCGTGGCGCGTTTTAACACCATTTTGATCGATTTTGATCGTGATATCTGGGGCTATATCGCGCTGGGTCACTTCAAGCAAAAAACGGTTGAAGGTGAAATTGGCTCGTCGACCATGCCACATAAAGTCAATCCGATTGATTTCGAAAACTCGGAAGGTAACCTCGGCCTAGCGAATGCAATTTTCTCTCACCTGGGGCAAAAGTTGCCGATTTCTCGCTGGCAGCGTGATCTGACCGATTCGACAGTATTACGTAACCTGGGTGTCGGCGTGGGTTACACCCTAATTGCTTATGCCTCGACCCTTAAAGGGATCAGCAAGCTAGAAGTCAACCAAGCCGCGCTAGAAGCCGAGCTGGATAAGAACTGGGAAGTGCTTGCCGAACCGATTCAAACCGTAATGCGTCGCTACGGCATTGAAAAGCCGTACGAGAAGTTGAAAGAGCTGACACGCGGTAAACGGGTGGATGGCGAAGGCATGCGTGCTTTTGTTGATGGCCTCGACTTACCTGAGCATGAAAAAGCGCGCTTGAAGCAAATGACACCAGCTAACTACATTGGTGATGCGGTCAAGCTCACTGACAAACTTTAAGCAAAACGTTCTCATACCTCACGGCCTCCATTGGGGGCCGTTTTTTATCCCCCTCGCACCGCCCCGCTCAGCGCGTTATACTGCCGCAAATTCCTTAACCTGTGATGCTATGTATCAGTTTCAATTTTCCATTGCCGACTTTATGTCCACCTATTGGCACCAAGCGCCTACCGTTATCCGTCAAGGCTTTATAGACTTCGAGGATCCCATCGACCCAGAGGAAGTCGCAGGCTTGGCGATGGAAGCCGATATTGATTCTCGCATGGTGACACACGCGAATGGTCAATGGCAGGTTGCCCACGGACCGTTTGAGGATTTTAGCAACTTTCCTGATACTCACGCGCAACTGATTGTTCAGGCAGCCAACCACTGGCACCCAGGCGCCCGCGAGTTAGCCAGTGCCTTTTCGACACTGCCTCAGTGGTTATTCGACGATCTTATGGTGTGCTATTCCCAGCCGCAAGGTGGCGTGGGACCCCATATCGATCAATACGATGTCTTTATTGTTCAAGGGCAAGGGCGTCGTCGCTGGCGCGTTGGGCCGAAAGGCGATTATCAAGATGCCAATCTCGAGACCGGTCTCAAGCAAATTACTGGCTTTGATGCCATTATCGATGTCGAACTAGCCCCTGGCGATATTCTTTATATTCCACCSGGTTTCCCGCACGAGGGTGATACCCTAGAACCTTCGCTCAGTTACTCGATTGGTTATCGATCGCCAAAAGCGCGCGAGCTACTCAGTAGCTACGCGGATCAAGTGATTGTTGATGAAGCGGGCGATAACCACTTCCATTGGCCCGCGATGCCAGCGCAACCCGATGCGCCAGCGGCACTCGACCCACAACATCTCGCCCAAATGGATGAGATGATGATGGCATTAATGCAGGACGAAACCCGTAAAAAGCGCTGGGTTGGCGAGTTTCTCTCTCAGGCTCGACACGAGCTCGATTTGCTCAGCCCCGATCCGCAGTGGCAGCCTGATAGCCTCAAAGCCGCCATGCAAGATGGTCTGTGTTTAGAAAAACTCAGTGGCTTACGTGCTTTTTATCACGCTGATCAGTCAGAAATAATTTTTATGCTCGGTGAAAGCTTTGACTTACCGGAAGGCTGTGAGTCACTGACGCCTAAGCTGTGCAATCAGCGTTTTATCGATTGGGAAATGCTCGGTGAAGCCGCTGAAAATAGCCTATTTTGGCCGATGCTCACGCTGTGGGTAAACCGCGGCTACTGGTATCCTTTAGACGAGGCACCAGAATAACCGCGATTTTTTGCAAAAGATCGCGCTCGATGGTTGATAAAAAAGCGCAGGAAACAAACCTGCGCTTTTTTTCATATTACGTTTTTTACGACGCCAAAAGCTGTCGATTATCTATCTTTTGGATCCAGCGCATCACGCAAACCATCACCGACATAGTTAAAACAGAATAGCGTCAGCACCATAAAGGTCGCTGGGAACAGCAGCTGCCAGATTGCTATTTCCATCGTTTGTGCCCCTTCTTGTAGCAAGGCACCCCAGCTGGTCATTGGCTCTTGCACGCCCAGACCCAAGAAACTGAGGAAGGATTCGAACAAAATCATGTTCGGCACCAACAAGGTCGAATACACAGCGACAATCCCTAATACGTTCGGCACGATGTGGCGGGTAATAATATGACGTGTGCTCACCCCTGAAACATGCGCCGCCTCAACAAATTCTTTACTGCGTAAGCTGAGCGTTTGACCACGAACGATACGGGCCATATCCAGCCAGGCAATACAACCAATCGCCACAAAGATCAGTACGATATTCCGACCAAAGAAGGTCACCAACACAATCACGAAGAACATGAATGGAATCGATTGTAAGATCTCAACCAAGCGCATCATCACCGCATCGGTACGGCCGCCAATAAAGCCAGAAGTTGCACCATATAGTGTACCAATCAGGACGGCGACAAAGGCCCCCATGACACCAACCATGATCGATATACGCCCGCCCATCATGGTACGCGTAAACAGATCTCGCCCAAGGGCGTCAGTGCCAAACCAGTGGCCATCAAGACCCAATGTCGGGGCCGCATGGATGGCGTACCAGTCGGTCGCATCATAAGCATAAGCACTCAGGGACGGACCCAATAGAACACTCAAACCAATAATGACAAGGATCACCAAGCTGGCCATCGCGGCTCGGTTACGTTTAAAGCGTATCGCTGCGTCCTGCCAAAGGCTTCGCCCTTTTACATCCACTTCTTCTGCGAAGTTTTCTAGGGCGTCAATGTTTTCTTTTTTCGTCAGCATCATGTCACCCCTAGTAACGGATCTTAGGATCGATATACGCAAGTAGGATATCGACAATGGCGTTGAAAAGAATGGTCAGCGTCCCGATTAAAATCGTACAACCCAGTACCAGTGAATAGTCACGGTTAAACGCAGCGTTAACAAATAGCTTACCGATGCCAGGTAGCCCAAAGATGGTCTCGATCACCACCGAGCCGGTAATAATCCCAACAAAGGCTGGCCCCATATAAGACACCACCGGCAACATCGCTGGCTTAAGCGCATGCTTGACAATAATGGTCGGGTAGCTCAACCCTTTGGCGCGTGCAGTACGAATAAAATTACTGTTCAGGGTTTCAATCATGCTGCCACGGGTCACACGCGCAAACGTGGCAACGTAGAGTAACGACATGCCAATCACGGGGAGCACCATAAAGTGCCAACCTCCCCCTTGCCAGCCACCGGCCGGTAACCAGCCCAAATTAATGGCGAAAATATAAATAAGCACAGGCGCGAGCACGAACGATGGCATGACCACCCCGAGCATCGCGGTCGACATAATGGTGTAGTCAATCCAGGTATTTTGTTTCAGCGCGGCAATGGTACCGATCGTGACCCCAAACAGCAGGGTGAACACAAATGCTATCGCGCCGATTTGCGCCGAAACAGGGAGAGAGTCAGCAATCAATTCATTAACGCTATAGTCAATATATTTAAACGAGGGACCAAAATCCCCTTGTAAGATATTGCCTAAATAGGTGGTGTATTGCTCAAACACGGGCTTATCTAAGCCGTATTTGGCATTAATATTTTCCATTACCGCCGGGGGCAATGGACGTTCACTTGAAAAAGGGTTGCCAGGCGCAAACCGCATCAAGAAGAAGGAAACAGTGATTAAGACCAACAGCGTTGGGATCGCTTCCAATATTCGCTTCGCGATAAATTTCAACATAGCTCTACCGTCAACATTAGCTCTTGCATAAATACGAGCTGTTCCATGTTAGTTAAGCATCACAGCAAGCGCTGCCTTGGGCATTTCCACAAACAGCGAAACCATCAAGGGAGTCGTAATAAACGACTCCCTCACTTAGCCGTGAATCAGGGATTACTCCGCTTTGATGTAAAGATCTTTGGAGAAGATCTTCTCTTCCGCGTTATTGGCTGGGAAGCCACCGACTTGGGGGCTAAGCAGACGCGCTTTTACATACTGATAGATTGGCGCAATCGGCATGTCTTTCGCCATTTGTGCCTCTGCATCAAGGTATAGTTTGCTACGTTCCGCCTCGTCTGTAGTGGTCATCGCTTTTTGCATGATAGCGTCATAAGCTTGGCTATCGTAGTGCACACCGCCTGAGGTATTGGTGCTTCGCATTAAGCTGAGGAAGGTCGACGCCTCGTTGTAATCACCACACCAGCCGGCACGGGCCACGTCAAAGTTACCCTCGTCTTTGGTGCTTAGGTAGGTTTTCCACTCTTGGTTGTTCAGATCGACAGACACGCCGAGCTTGTCTTTCCACATTTGACCAATCGCAACGGCCAGTTTTTTGTGGTTTTCACTGGTGTTATACAGCAGTGAGAAATCAAGCGGATTATTTTCACCAAATCCTGCCTCTTTAAGCAAACGCTTAGCTTCTGCATCACGCTCTTCTTGGGTCATTTTGGCGTATTCTGGCAATTCAGGCTCAAATCCGGCGGTGATCTCTGGTGTTAAGAAATAAGCCGGTTTTTGGCCCTGACCCAGTAAAGCGTCAGTGATTACATTGCGATCAATGGCATAAGACAATGCTTTACGGATGCGGACGTCATCAAAAGGTTCACGCTTGGTGTTAAAGATGTAGTAATAGCTACACAGGTTACCCACGATAGAGAGGTCGTCTGGATGCTCGCTTTTCAAACGACGGAAATGCTCATTGGGGATCTCGTAAGTCATATCAATTTCACCGGCCAAGTAGCGGTTCATTTCTGCGACTTGGTTTTCAATCGGCAAGAAAGTGACTTTGTCGAGTGTGGTATTGTCGTTATCCCAGTACTGCTCATTACGCGTTAATTCGATACGCTCGTTGATTACCCAGTTATCGACCACAAACGCGCCATTACCAACGAAGTTTTCTGGTTTGGTCCACTGATCACCATGCTTTTCTACGGTCTCTTTATGGACTGGCTTCATGGTGGTGTGACCCATCATTTTCACCAAGTACGGAACCGCTGAGTCAAGCGTGATCTGTAACGTGTGATCGTCGAGTGCTTTAACCCCTAAGGTGTCTTTATCTTTTTCACCTTTGATGATGGCTTTGGCATTCTCCATGTGGGTATAACCCAGATACCATGAGTAAGGCGACGCCGTCATTGGGTCAGCGACACGTTTAAAGCTGTATTCAAAGTCTTGTGCAGTGACGGGATCGCCGTTTGACCACTTGGCTTCATCGCGCAGGTAGAAGGTAAAGACTTTGTTATCTTTGTTTTCCCAGCGCTCAGCCACACCAGGAATCACATTACCGTCGGCGTCTTGGTTAACCAGACCTTCGAGTAAGTCACGAATAACATGTGACTCTGGCACGCCTTGGGTTTTATGTGGATCGAGAGAAGCCACTTCCGCCCCATTACCACGAACGAGCTCTTGTACATCAGCAAGTTGGGGTTCGCCGGCGGCGGTTTCAGTTTTTTGCTCAGGGGCTGTTTGGGAGGTTTGTTTTTGCTCGGGCTCACTGCATCCTGCGAGAGCCAGAGAAAGGCCAGCGCCCATAAAAAGGGTTCGGGTAATCGTGTTTAGCTTCATCGTGTAACTCCATAACAATCGCTATTGCATCCATGACAATCGTCGCAGCCAGCGGGAGCATCCATTTGCACAACTCTAGAAGTTGTACTACGCCGTGCTGCGCGACTAAAGGCAAAACATTACCAATCAATACTGTGTTTTGCCATAAACCTGAAGTATTTTGCCATAAAATGAGATTAAAAACTTATCTTTCACTACACTTAAGTCACATAAAAAAACGTTCAGCTGGTAAGACAAGGCAAATTTAGCGCTTTATTCATCACCAGTAACAAAAAACGGTACAAACTGCTGTTTATACTGAATATGAGGACTTTGAGGCTAAGACTTCACTGGCTTACCGTTTAGAAAGCACACAAGCCTCTACCGAACACTTTCACCTCAGTGACTTTAACTGGCAAACCACATCAATGTTAATCAATTGTAACGACGATAATAAACGCTATTTGTCAAAAAAACTCAACATAAAAGCGCACGTGTGATGTCAGACAGGTATCAAGGTCACAAAATCGATGGTATTTCAGGTGACCGCTGCGGGAGGGTATTTGCGGTGTCATTCTCTCTGTATAGCCAGCGTGAAAACGCTGGCTATAAGTGATGCCTGTTACTTTTTGGCCTCATCCGGGGTAAATGTCGGACTTTCATCAGGCGAGTGATCATGCGCCTGATCGTTGAGGGCATGGTGTTCCTCGCGGGCCTTCTCCATCTCCGGCATCACATTGTTCAACATCTCTTTCATTTTCTTATTGCTATAGCGCTTGTGTTTCATTGTGTCCTCCTGAACGGATCAGTGTTTGGCACAGTCACACAAAGTAATCATAAACTAGGTAATCACAAACTAGGTAATCACAAACTAGGCAATCACAACCTCGATTGCGTTTTTATTACTTTGGTACAAACCGCTTGTGCAATTTTTAAGCTACACCCCTGTCTCCAAAAAAGCAAAAGATGATCATGTTAGCGATTGCATCGACACGAGCCTGATGATGGTCATCTCAACAGCCACGCGGTTATCGGCGTTTTATCAACCAAATTTAAGAAGATTAACTGATAATAATTCGCTTTTTAGAAGAAATACCAATATCGACCACTTTTTAACCAGACTATCTTGTTATTCATTGCTATCTCCCCCATCCTTATACAAGTGGTGAGACGTTCCCTATCACCACCTTATTTTTCTTCCGACAAAAGAGTGACAAGCAAGACTATGAGACCACAAAGTTCAACCTCGCGCCCCCTGTGCGCACGCGTTCGCCATGGTTACAATCCATACAAAGGAAAAAAACCTCAGGTTAATCGCTAACGCGGTGTTGAAGTGACGATGCGTCAATCTAATAGCCTCCCATGTTGGAGGCTATTTTTTTAATTGCACAATACGCGATTGCACAATGCAGGCCATGAAGCGGATTTGCATTGCAAATTGCGATTTATTCAACCGTCGGTTATGGCTTAAGCCGCTAGAAACGTGCCACCCCCCCGATACAGTTGAGTTTTAAAAAGTAGGCACCCCTTTTGCAGTATCTAGATTATTAGACCAAACCATTGCTCACCAGGAGGTGTACCATGGGACAATCAACACCCATTCTGTTCAACGATCGCCATATATTACCGGGTGGACGCATTCCACTCCGGATCCCAACCGGGGAAGCGTTGCAAACACTGGTCTTTGCCTTAAAACACGGTCTGCCTTTGGGAGTATGTATGGCAGAAAGCCAGGCTCAGCGTCAGCATGTCAATATTGGTACCTTTATCGAGATTGAAGATTACACCCGCAGTCAAGAGGATGGGTGTTTGGTTGTCACTGCCCGCGGCATTGCGCGTTTTGCGATTCGAGCCTTCAACCACCAGCATGATGAGATGTTATTCGCGACCGTGAGTCCACTCCCGCGCTGGCCTGACTGCCACGTCGATAAGCAAAGCGAACCACTGGTTGAGCGCTTACAATCCATGTTTGAGCGCCACCCAGAGCTACAAAGCATGCATCGTGAGGCAGAGTTCTCCAATTTAACTTGGTTATGTCAACGCTGGTTAGAGCTGTTACCGCTGCCAACCGATGAAAAACAAGCATTAATGGCCAATAACTCTTGTGTCGCTACACGCGATTACCTACTGAGTATGATGCAGGATCCTCACTAGATAGAGGACGATGCTTTCTGTGCTACCTTGCCAATTACGCCCATTTTTCTGTCTTTTTAGGGTGAGGGATAATGCGCTGCGTTATCCCGTTTTTTCACTTTTTATCGTACTTTTCTTCTCCTGCTCACATTTTTGCACCAAGCGTTTCTTCTTAATTCGGACGATTAAGGTAACATTAACGTAATTTTTATGTCTGTTTAGGTCTCTCGGCAATGCGCCATCCAACGCTTTCTGATCCAGCGATTTCCCACCAAACCGTGTCTGATCAAGATCGATCAGCGCAAAGATCGTCTCACCAAGCAAACGTGACGTCTTCAACACGTATTGTCGCCCTTGGCGGCGGGCATGGCTTAGGGCGAGTATTATCTGCATTAAGTGAGCATGGAAATCGCGTGACCGGCATTGTCACTACGACAGATAACGGCGGATCAACGGGCCGTATTCGCGCCTGCCAGGGAGGAATAGCCTGGGGTGATATTCGTAATTGCTTGAATCAATTAATTACCGAACCATCAGTGGGCTCTATGCTGTTCGAATACCGATTTAAAGGCAAAGGCGAACTGAATGGGCATAATTTAGGCAATTTAATCCTGACGGCGCTCGATAATTTATCCGTTCGCCCCTTAGAAGCGATTCAGCTAATTCGCGATCTATTAGATGTACGTCCGCATCTTCTGCCGATGTCTGAACACCCAGCAGAATTAGCCGCATTAACGGCCGACGGCGAAACCGTCGCGGGGGAAACACACATTGATGAGCTCTCTGCGCCCCCCACACGTTTATTTCTCTCGCCAACCGTACCGGCCACACGTGAAGCCATGGATGCAATTGCACAGGCAGACATGATACTGCTCGGCCCCGGCAGTTTTTTAACCAGTGTCATGCCACCTTTACTGGTTCCCGAATTGGGACGAGCGCTCAAGCATACGCAGGCAAAAATTGTTTTTATCCGTAATTTAGGCAAAGAAATCGGTCCGGCGGGCGAGATGTCTCTCGATACTATGTTGGCGTGGTGCGAACGTGCGATGGGAGGCAAAAAGGTTGATGTTATACTCGGAGAGAAAAGCGCGACACAGCTTGACCCAGACTATCAACAAAAAGAGGCCGAGCTGGCCTCTTCAAATCATCATTGGCGTCACGACCGGGATAAGCTACGTCAAGCTATTGATGAAGTCCTGCTCGACTGCCATCTCCCGGTATGTTGACGCCGTCCCTTGCAGCATTTCGGTAAGCTCATCCAGGTGATGTGACATCCACTCGCGCTGGCCTTGCTTAACACGCGATTCGCACTCGCGCGCCATTTCGGCTAAATCATCGGCACCAAAACTGGCGGCACTGCTTTTAATCGCATGGCTGATTTCACGGATTTGCTCAATTGATGGCGAGCCAGCCAGTTGAGAGTGATACTGAGATAATTCATCACTGAATACAGTGAGTAAAACGGTCACCGTATCCTCTCCCACTTCTAATGCCAATCGACGCAATGTTTCAGTATTTACTGTGGTGGCCATACATCCGTTCCTATCATTCATTCGCCGCAGTTTTTTGCCAGGCTTGCAGTTTTCGGTACAAGGTTGAAGGACTCACTTCGAGTAACCCGGCCGCTTGCGGGATATTGCCATTGCACACATCAATCGCCGCTTCAATGGCGCGCTTTTCAATTTTCCATAAAGGCTCGATATCCGCTTTACTCAACGACGAAGGCGTTGAATCTGATGACTCTCGCGTCACCAGGTGATTCGGCGAAAAGGCACTCGTCGTGACTTCAGACCCTGCGTTATGCTGCGGTGATGCAATTTCGGCACCAGAAACGCGATTCACAGGAGAAGGAAGCATTTCTTTGCTGACTTCTTCACCATTATGCAACACAACGATGTTGCGAATCACATTTTGCAATTGACGAACGTTACCCGGCCAGTCATAACGCAGCAGGAGATCGGCTACCTCATCACTGAAGCGACAAAAATCTTTACCCTCTTCTGCAGAAAATACAGCGAGCAAGGCATTGGCAATCGCGAGTACATCGTCACCGCGTGCGCTTAAAGGCGGCAGTTCAAGTGGAATCACGTGCAGACGATAATAGAGGTCTTCACGAAACTTTCCTTGCTGAACCTGAAGCCAAGGATCTTGGTTGGTTGCACAAACAAATCGAACATCCACGTTTTTGACATGCGACGAACCGACTTTTTGAAAGCTACCCGTTTGAATGAAACGTAGCAATTTGGATTGCAAATCCATATCCATTTCGCAAATTTCATCTAAAAAGAGAGTGCCGCCATGCGCCATTTCTGCCGCCCCTTCACGCTCAGCCGCCGCCCCGGTAAACGCGCCTTTGACATGGCCAAACAGCTCACTTTCAATCAGATCTTTGGGAATAGCGGCACAATTTAATGCAACAATAGGCTTATTACTGCGGGTGCTGGCTGCATGAATGGCCTCGGCACAGACTTCTTTCCCGGTGCCACTTTCACCTGTAATAAAAACAGTCGCTTTGCTTGGGGCGGCGGATTCAATCACGCGGTAAACCGCTTGCATCGGTMAGCTACTGCCGATGAAGCCATGATATTCGCTTTCGGGCTTGCTGGTGTTGGATTGATGGCTGGATTTAGGCTTGAGCGACTTATTCACCGTGACGCGCAATTGATCCGCTTCACAAGGCTTAATTAAGAAATCATTGGCGCCATGGCGCATCGCGTCGACTGCCGCGTCAATCGAGCCATGAGCGGTCATGATGATCACCGGCAAGTCTGGCGCGACAGCACGGACTTTTGCCAGCACATCAATCCCTGACATATCGGGCAGGCGAAGATCCAGGATGATCAACGCAAGTTGGTCGCCTTCTTGTTCAAAGAAAGTCAGCGCATCCTGCCCTTTGCCCACAATGGTGACATCGACATCCAAGGGATTTAAATACGATTTGTATAACGCCGCGACCGACGCTGTATCTTCCACCATCAATATTCGTTTATTGGGTGACAGTGCTGGCATTTATCCTCCAAGAATCACATCGCTGCCTGGGGTCTTCATAAAGCATACAGTTTTCATTGAGCCCATAGCCTTCATAGAGCCTGTAATATTCATTGGCTCAATTGCACGAGCGTATGCGAAATGCGTTGCATTATGCAAAATTTCCCACATTGTATCTTTGCTTATGGCTTAAAACCACACGTTTTGTCGATGTAATCGCCTTTTTAATTTTTGGCACGCCAAATGCATTCTATTGTGTGACCCYAAGGGGTCACCTAGCCAACTGACGTTGTTTGTGAGTTATTACTCACTGAAACACTGTAGCCAACCTGACTCTTAGGTTGGCTTTTTTTTATCTAGCTTTTTTATCTAACTTTTTATCTAACTGTTGGCGATAAACTGCTCGCGCAGCCCCTGGAGCTGATCGCGCAATTGTGCTGCCGTTTCAAACTCAAGGTTTTGTGCCGCTTCTAACATTTGGCTTTCAAGCTTTTTAATTTCCGCATCAATCGCTTGCGGGGATTTCAGTGCATAATCTGCATCTGGCTCGGCAACAGCACGTAACGACTTCGCGGACGATTTATTCGCCTTGCTTCGCTTACCGGTGCCGATTTCCATCACGTCCATCACTTTTTTGTTCAATTTCTGCGGTGTGATGCCATGTTCCTCATTGTAAGCCACTTGCTTGACGCGACGCCGCTCGGTTTCATCAATCGCACGCTTCATCGATTTGGTGATCCGATCACCATATAAAATGGCTTTACCGCGTAGGTTACGCGCAGCACGGCCTATGGTTTGAATCAGCGAGCGTTCAGAGCGCAAGAAACCTTCTTTATCGGCATCCAAAATGGCAACCAAAGAGACTTCTGGCATATCTAACCCCTCTCGTAGCAGGTTGATCCCCACCAAGACATCAAACTCGCCAAGCCGTAAATCGCGAATGATCTCCATGCGTTCAACCGTATCAATATCAGAGTGCAGATAGCGCACGCGCACATCGTGCTCTTGCATATATTCGGTTAGGTCTTCGGCCATACGCTTGGTTAATGTGGTCACAAGCACCCGTTCATTCAGTTCGCGCCGGGCACGTACTTCTGAGAGTAAATCATCGACCTGAGTGGCGACCGGGCGCACTTCAATTTCAGGGTCAATAAGCCCCGTCGGTCGTACCACTTGATCGATGATGTCTGACCCTGATTTCTCTTGCTCATAATTGCCCGGTGTCGCCGAGACATAAACTGTCTGTGGGGCGAGTGCTTCAAACTCATCAAACTTAAGTGGCCGGTTATCCAGCGCCGACGGTAAGCGAAACCCATAATCGACCAGTGTTTCTTTACGTGATCGATCGCCTTTATACATGGCACCAATCTGAGACACAGTCACGTGAGATTCGTCGATAATCAGCAAGCCATCAGCCGGCAAATAATCAAATAGCGTCGGCGGCGGCTCGCCTTGAGTCCGGCCACTCAGGTAACGTGAGTAGTTTTCAATTCCGGAACAATACCCCAGCTCGTTCATCATCTCGATATCAAACTGCGTGCGCTGAGTTATCCGCTGCTCTTCCAACAACTTGTTATTTTCAAGCAGCGTTTTTTTGCGATCAGCGAGTTCCACTTTTATCTGCTCAACCGCTTCCAAGATACGCTCTCGCGGGGTGACATAATGCGTTTTGGGGTAAATGGTACAGCGTGGCATATCTTTGACGCTGACTTGACCGGTCAATGGGTCAAAAACGCTAATGGTTTCAACTTCGTCATCGAAAAGCTCAACTCGGATCGCGTCTTTGTCTGATTCGGCGGGGAAAATATCAATCACTTCACCGCGAACTCGGAATGTGCCGCGCTCAAATGCCAGATCATTACGGGTATATTGGAGTTCCGCGAGACGCTGTAAAATAGTGCGCTGATCCAGAATATCACCGCGCCGGATATGTAACATCATTTTCAGATACGCGTCGGGATCCCCCAAGCCGTAAATGGCCGATACCGACGCCACAATGACGACATCACGCCGCTCCATTAAGGCTTTAGTTGCCGAAAGCCGCATTTGTTCAACCTGATCATTGATTGACGCGTCTTTTTCGATAAAGGTGTCGGTTGAAGGCACATAGGCCTCTGGTTGATAGTAGTCGTAGTAAGAAACGAAATACTCCACCGCGTTATCCGGGAAAAACTCACGCATTTCACCATATAACTGAGCCGCTAGGGTTTTATTGGGCGCCAGTATCATCGTGGGTCGATTCAGTTCCGCAATCACATTGGCCATCGTGAATGTTTTACCTGAGCCCGTTACCCCCAATAATGTTTGATGCGCGAGGCCCGCATCGAGCCCCTCACATAATCGGTGAATGGCTTCAGGCTGATCGCCCGATGGTTGAAAAGCAGAATGCAGCGAAAACGTTTTACTCATGAGGCTGTCCTGTTGGGTCGTCTGACCAAGTCATCTTATTGTCCTGACTCACCTGACGGAGTCAACGACTCTGACTGCTTACTGGTTGCGTGTAAAATGCGATCTTTTTCGCGTAGAGTTCTTGATCTGAAAATCGGACCTAGGTAACCTATCGGTCCTCTTTTGGAACCCTTACCCCTCCTTCCCGCAAAAAAATCGCAACATTCAATGATCATCACTGTATTTATCCCCGATACTCAATGACTGACGAAAAAATAATCTGTGCATAATATTGACATTCCGCCTTCGTCATACTCGTGCGCACTTACCCATAAAAAATCAATAAAATCATAACCATAAAAACACAAAACAATTTCGTGATTATCGATGTTTTGCATAAAATCAACCATGTAGCGAGTTTATCAAGATTCACACACATGGTTATCCACAGAATCTGTGGGTAACCACTGAAAGCCCTTGCCTTACTGGGGTGAATAAAAGTCAAGTCCAAGTTCGCATCAATGCTTAATCGATCGCCATTGTGGTGCTTTTATCAACGCCAACGGCTAGCTTTTCAGCAGTCAGTTGAAAAGATGGATTTTCTTAGGGTTGATGAGTTGACACTTTTTCAGGGGCTCGCTAAGATTCGCCCCGTTCTCAAGGCAATTCCCCCATAGTTCAGTTGGTAGAACGGCGGACTGTTAATCCGTATGTCACTGGTTCGAGTCCAGTTGGGGGAGCCAACCTTGAAATCAAAAAGAATACATCAGTAAATCGATTCCCCCTTAGTTCAGTTGGTAGAACGGCGGACTGTTAATCCGTATGTCGCAGGTTCGAATCCCGCAGGGGGAGCCACTTCCTTCATTTTAATTCTACTCTTTCCAAGTCACTGTCTGATCTGCTTCGCAGATTATGTCGCTATTCAACCAAACGCTATTTCACCAACGTTGACTGAGCTGTCTGCTTAGACTTGACTATTTTCTCCCTCGAAACAGCCTTCTCATATTGATCGCCCCTTCTGTTCTACCACTACCCTTTACTAAGCCGGTCGCAAATCAAGCGTCACTGATAGCTTACAGCGGGTCAGGCAAAAACCCTGCTTGATGGCGGTTGTTATAGCCGCTTCAAAAGTCGATAATAGGCAGATCACAAAAACACTAAATGATTAAATAGCATGGTTGAGTATTTGTTGCTATTAGTGGGCACTGTCTTGGTCAATAACTTCGTTCTGGTGGAGTTTTTGGGCCTGTGTCCATTTATGGGCGTATCAAAAAAACTAGAGACAGCGATTGGCATGGGCTTAGCCACAACCTTTGTGCTGACCCTGGCATCGGTGAGCTCGTACCTGGTTGAAACCTATATCCTCATTCCGTTAGATCTTGGCTACTTGCGCACACTGAGCTTTATCCTCGTCATTGCCGTGGTCGTGCAGTTCACTGAGATGGTGGTACACAAAACCAGCCCTACGTTACACCGGTTATTGGGCGTTTTCTTGCCACTGATCACCTCAAACTGTGCGGTGTTGGGTGTTGCTTTGCTCAACGTAAAACAGCAGCACAGCTTTATTGAATCCATCATTTATGGTTTTGGTGCGGCTTGTGGTTTCTCGCTGGTGTTGATTCTATTTGCCGCGATGCGTGAGCGTATTGCCGCGGCTGATGTGCCGGCTCCCTTCCGGGGCGCGTCTGTTGCTATGATCACCGCAGGTCTGATGTCGCTCGCCTTTATGGGCTTTACTGGATTGGTGACCTTATCATGAGTGGAATCGTGATCGCAGTGATTGTTATCGCTGCCCTCGCCGCTATTTTCGGCGCAATTCTTGGTTTTGCCTCGATCCGCTTTAAAGTCGAGGCCGATCCCATTGTCGATCAAATTGATGCCATCCTGCCACAAACGCAATGTGGCCAATGTGGTTATCCTGGTTGTCGACCCTATGCCGAAGCGATTGCTAATGGCGATGAAATCAATAAATGTCCCCCTGGCGGGCAACAAACCATCGAGAACCTCGCCAACCTGATGGGCGTTGAGGCGACAGAATTGGCGCATGATGAAGAAAAAAGCATCAAAACCGTTGCCTTTATCCACGAAGAAGACTGCATTGGCTGCACTAAGTGTATTCAAGCGTGTCCTGTTGATGCGATTGTCGGTAGCACCAAAGCCATGCATACCGTGATTGAACAAGATTGCACTGGATGCGATCTCTGTGTAGCACCCTGTCCGACCGATTGCATTGAAATGATCCCCGTCCAGGACACACCAGAAACCTGGAAGTGGCAGCTCGACCAAATTCCGGTAGTAAACATAACCGACAATCAGGGGGCACGCGCCTGATGGAAAGTCTCATTGAACAAATTAAACACGGTCAGATCTGGGATTTTCACGGCGGTATTCATCCACCCGAGCACAAAACCCAATCTAACCAAAACGCGATTCTTGAGCACATACTGCCATCTGAACTGGTTATTCCGTTAAAACAACATATTGGCAGTAAAGGCAAACTACTCGTTAGCCAAGGCGATCAGGTCCTCGCTGGACAAGCTCTCACCGAAACCGACATTCAGCAATGTGTGCCGGTGCATGCTCCAACCTCAGGCACCGTGATTGCAATTGAAGATAGAACCATCGCCCACCCTTCTGGGTTATCCGATCGCTGTGTTGTAATTCAACCGGACGGTGACAATACATGGGGCGCAAAACCCGCTTTTGCTGAGTATCACACCCAAACACCTGAACGCCTGATTGACCATATTCGCGCAATGGGCATTGCGGGAATGGGGGGAGCGGGTTTCCCTACCGCCCGTAAACTACAAACCGGCCTCGCACGAACCGAGATACTGATCATCAACGCCGCCGAGTGTGAGCCCTATATCACCGCCGACGATCGCTTGATGCAAGATTGCGCCGATGAAATCGTCGCGGGAATCCAAATTCTCAACCACATTGTGAAGCCAAAACTGGCGGTGATTGGTATTGAAGATAACAAGCCCGAGGCGATTGCTGCGTTAAATGCCGCTGTCGACGCGGTGGAGGACGATATCCTCATTCAAGTTGTGCCGACCAAATACCCATCAGGGGGTGAAAAACAGCTCATCCAACTGATCACAGGAAAAGAGGTACCGGCCAAAGCCTTTCCGGCCAGCATCGGCGTGTTGATGCAAAATATTGGCACCACATACGCGATTAAGCGCGCCGTGCTAGACGGTGAGCCGCTTATCAAGCGCGTGGTAACCCTGACCGGGAAAACGCTCAAAACCCAGCAAAACCGCTGGGCACTATTGGGCACGCCGATTGGCGAACTATTAGCTCAGCACGGCTATAAAGCAGATAAAAAACAGCCACGGGTGATTATTGGCGGCCCGATGATGGGCTTTACGGTGCCTCACGCTAAGGTGCCCATCACCAAAACGACTAACTGTGTGTTGGTGCCAACCCGCAAAGAAATAGCACCAGCCAAACAAGAAATGGCCTGTATTCGGTGCAGTGCCTGTGCCGATGTGTGCCCCGCGCATCTTCTCCCGCAGCAGCTGCAGTGGTACGCGAAAGATCAAGACTATGACAAATGCCAAGACTACGATCTATTTGATTGTATTGAATGTGGCGCGTGTGCCTACGTCTGTCCTAGTGAGATTCCGCTGGTGCAATATTATCGCCAAGCCAAAGCCGAAATCCGCGAGATTGAAGCAGAAAAAGAGGCGGCCGAACGGGCGCGCCAACGCTTTGAAGCCAAAAAAGCGCGGATGGAACGAGAAAAACAAGAGCGAGAAGAAAAACACCGCCAAGCAGCGGAACGTCGCAAACAAGCCGCACAGCAAAATGCCGGCTCTGGCGATGCCTTAAACGCTGCAGTTGAACGGGTGAAGGCGAAAAAAGCGGCGCAATCGGCGGATAACGACGTGAAACCCGCAGTCGCCGCTGCGATTGCACGCGCAAAAGCCAAGCAAGCCGAGGCAGCGAAAACCGGCAGTGATGAGCCAGATAACAGTGAAATGATGAAGTTGCGCGAGGAGCGCAAACGGCAAGCCCGAGCGCGTAAGGCGGCGAAAGAGACGCAAAAACCCGCGCAAGCCATAGCGTCGCAGGCAGGATCAGAAAACACTGACAACCAAGATGGTAAAAAAGACGCCGTAGCGGCTGCCGTTGCCCGCGCCAAGGCCCGAAAAGCGGCGCAACAAGGCGAATCAAGCGCTGATTCATCGGCCTCGGCTGAAAGCCAAACCGCAACAGCCCACAAAACGTCAGACACTGGCGAAGCCAGCGATAAAAAAGCCGCTGTCGCCGCTGCCGTTGCCCGTGCCAAGGCCCGAAAAGCGGCGCAACAAGGCGAATCAAGCGCTGATTCATCGGCCTCGGCTGAAAGCCAAACCGCAACAGCCAACAAAACGTCAGACACTGGCGAGGCCAGCGATAAAAAAGCCGCTGTCGCCGCTGCCGTTGCCCGTGCCAAAGCCCGAAAAGCGGCGCAACAAGGCGAATCAAGCGCTGATTCGTCGGCTTCGGCTGAAAGCCAAACCGCAACAGCCAACAAAACGTCAGACACTGGCGAAGCCAGCGATAAAAAAGCCGCTGTCGCCGCTGCCGTTGCTCGYGCCAAAGCGCGTAAAGCCGCTCAACAAAAACAAGATAATAAGGAATAATCAACGTGGCGTTTTTCATTGCAAGTTCACCACACGCCCACAATAAGCGCTCCACCAGCCATATTATGCTGACCGTTCTCCTGTGCGCATTACCAGGACTCGCGGCACAGTGGTATTTCTTTGGATGGGGAGTATTAATCCAGCTAACGCTCGCCGTGTTAACCGCCTGGACAACAGAAGCACTGGTGATGCGGTTACGTCGCCGCCCGGTGATGGCCTATTTACGTGACAATAGCGCGCTGCTCACTGCATTTCTTTTGGCCGTCGCGATCCCCCCGATGGCACCTTGGTGGGTGATCGTAATTGGTACCGCGTTTTCTATCATCGTTGCCAAGCATATTTATGGCGGGCTAGGTCAAAACCTGTTTAATCCCGCCATGGTTGGCTATGTAGTGTTGTTGATCGCATTTCCAGTACAAATGACCACCTGGCTACCGCCCGAAAGCCTTGCCACCCATGCGTTAACCTTCGGTGATACCCTAGCCACTATTTTCAGTGGCTATACGTTGGACGGTTTTAGTGTTAACCAACTCCGTATGACCGTCGATGGTGCGACCATGGCCACGCCACTGGACACCATAAAAACCGCATTAGCCGGTGGACAAACCGTCAGTGAGGCCTTGCAACAGCCTATATTTTCTGCCGTTGGTGGCAAAGGCTGGGCCTGGGTGAATACGCTGTATCTGCTCGGTGGTTTGGTATTGATTCAACGCGGTGTGATCAACTGGCATATTCCGGTTGCGGTACTCACCGCCTTATTATCAAGCGCACTGTTGGGCCACTTGATTGCGCCCGATCAATTAGCGTCGCCGCTGATTCATTTGTTGTCTGGTGCGACCATGCTGGGGGCATTTTTCATCGCCACCGATCCGGTTTCCGCATCCACGACGGACAAAGGGCGCTTGTGGTTCGGCGGCCTCATTGGGGTGTTGGTGTACTTGATCCGTACTTGGGGTGGCTACCCCGACGGTGTCGCGTTTGCAGTGATTATCGCTAACTTATGCGTGCCTTTGATTGATTACTACACCAAACCGAGAACTTACGGCCATGCGAATAAGCGGGCAGAGAAGAAGTCACAGTCATGATTGAAACAATACGAAAACATGGGGGCATCTTGGCGATCGCAGCCCTCTTATCCACCGCATTAGTGGCGGTTACCAATGCGCTGACTGAAGACACGATAAAAGAGCAACAACAAATTCAGTTATCCAAAGCGCTCAATCAAGTGATCCCAAAAGCGCGCCATGATAATCCGCTTCACCAAAGCTGCCGCCTGGTGACAAACTCGGACGCACTCGGCACTGACGAGGCGCAACCTTTTTATGTCGGCACCTTGAACGATGAGGTGACCACGGTCGCCATTCAAACCATCGCCCCCAATGGCTACAATGGCGCGATAAAAGTGCTGATCGGGATGGATGCGACCAGTCATCAAGTCTTGGGCGTACGGGTCCTCGAGCACAATGAAACCCCAGGCCTGGGAGACAAAGTGAGCTTACGTGTGTCGGACTGGGTACGGAGCTTTAGCGGCAAGACAGTGACCAGTGAAGACGATAAACGCTGGGCGGTCAAAAAAGATGGCGGTCAGTTCGATCAGTTTACCGGTGCGACCATTACCCCCCGGGCGGTGGTTACTGCGGTAAAAAAAGCGGCCTGGTTTGTAAGCCAGCAACAAGCTACCTTGCTTAACCAACCTGTCAATTGCGGAGGTGCGTCGTGAACAGTGACCACAAAGCGCTGATGAAAAATGGCTTATGGAGCAACAACCCCGCCTTTGTGCAGCTGCTGGGGTTGTGTCCACTGCTGGCAGTCTCTGCCACCGTCACCAATGCGCTGGGCCTCGGCATTGCAACACTGGCTGTGCTAGTGGGTTCCAACTTAATCGTGTCGGTGATCCGAGAATGGGTGCCTAAAGAAGTGCGTATCCCAATTTTCGTGATGGTGATCGCCTCATTGGTCACCTGTGTGCAATTGGTGATGAATGCCTATGCTTACGGCCTTTATCAGTCACTCGGGATCTTTATCCCCTTGATTGTCACCAACTGTATTATTATCGGCCGCGCTGAAGCCTTTGCCTCAAAAAACCCGGTTGGCTTATCGGTTAGTGATGGGTTTTGGATGGGAACGGGCATGACCGCAGCGCTGGTGATACTCGGCGCGATTCGAGAGATTATTGGTAACGGCACCTTGTTTGATGGCGCCGATCTGTTACTCGGTGATTGGGCCTCGGTACTACGGATTGAAATTTTCCAATTCGATACCAAATTCTTATTGGCGATATTGCCACCCGGTGCATTTTTAGCGGTGGGCTTTTTGATCGCTCTGAAAAACATCATTGATACCCATCTTGCCAGTAAGACAGAATCCGAGCAGAAACCAGTGATTGAACGTGCGCGGATCACCGGCAATCAGTGACGGGATAGGGAAATGAATAAAGAAAAACGACAACAGATTTTGGAGCGGCTGCGGGACAACAACCCAACACCGCAAACAGAGCTGCATTGGTCTACCCCTTTCGAGTTGTTGATTGCAGTGTTACTGTCTGCCCAGGCTACCGATGTGAGTGTCAATAAAGCTACCGATAAACTCTACCCGGTGGCCAACACTCCAGAGGGCTTATTGGCACTAGGTGTGGATGGGGTGAAGTCCTATATCAAAAACATCGGCCTGTTTAATTCCAAAGCCGAGAACGTGATTAAGACCTGTCGTGCGCTGATCGAACAGCACGGTGGTGAGGTGCCAGAAAACCGCGAAGCGCTGGAGGCCTTACCCGGTGTCGGGCGAAAAACGGCCAATGTTGTGCTCAATACCGCATTTGGTTGGCCCACTATTGCGGTCGATACCCATATTTTTCGGGTCTCTAATCGCACCAAGTTTGCGATGGGTAAAAACGTCAATGACGTGGAAGAGAAACTGAACAAGGTGGTGCCCAAAGCGTTTAAGGTCGATGTGCACCATTGGCTTATTTTGCACGGACGCTATACCTGCCTGGCACGCAAACCCCGCTGTGGCAGTTGCATCATTGAAGATTTATGTGAGTATAAAGATAAAGTCTATCCAGACAGCTAACGCTATTTCAGGCGAGCACTGGCAAGTAATAAAGGAGCAACGTCATGTCTAACGGCAGAATTCTACACACCATGATCCGCGTCGGTGATCTGGATCGCGCAGTGAAATTTTACACCGACGTAATGGGTATGCGTTTGTTACGCACCAATGAAAACGAGCAGTATAAATATAGCTTGGCGTTTGTCGGTTACAGCGATGAGTCTGACGGTGCAGTGATCGAATTGACCTATAACTGGGGCGAATCGGAATACGATCACGGCAACGCCTTTGGTCATATTGCGATCGGTGTCGACGATGTTTACGCCACCTGTGATCAAATTCGCCAAGCCGGCGGCAATATCACTCGCGAGCCAGGTCCAGTAAAAGGTGGCAGCACTGAAATCGCTTTTGTCACTGACCCTGATGGTTATAAGCTCGAACTTATTCAAAACAAGAGCGCGTCTGCTGGCCTAAACGGTTAACTGACACCTGCTCTCATGAAGCTCACACGCTTAACAGAGTGAGCCTTGGTGATAGCGACATAGCCAAGACAACAAAGCCCTGCTTCAACCGCAGGGCTTTGTTATTTCTGTCGCTGGGAACTAAGGTTCGCTTTTGGTTTGTCATCCCACCTCGGCTGAACGTCCGCCTACTCGCTGAACGTTGACTGTGCCTTATAACAAGGTCCTACCCAGAGAGATCACCACACGACGGTTTTTACTTCGGCCAATGGGATCCTCGTTATCGGCGACCGGCCGGCGCTCGCCATAGGCTTCAACGGTGATCCTGTCCTCAGGCAAGCCCAAAGAGGTAAAGTAGTCACGTAATTTCTTCGCCCGCCGCTCCGACATTTGTTGATTGGCGGCGCGTGTGCCTCGTGCATCGGAATAAGTGGCGACCAGGACCAAATCAATATCATCGCTATAGCGGACAAATTCGGCAATTTGGGTTAAGCGTTGGCGGCTCGCTTTGGTGAGCTCATCGCTGTTTTCTTGATAGCGCAACACGGTAAAGGAAATGTCCTCAAACGCGTAAGGCAATAAGGTGTTTAAGCATTGGCTAAATTCTTGGTACGGTGCCCCAAACGCCACCGCAGAGAGAGCAACATCGATTTGACGCTGTTGGCGCCGCCAATCTTGAAAACTAAAGGTAGGAAAGCGACCTTCTTCCAATTCGCTCAACATCGACCAGGCCGTTTGGCCGCCGACATAACCATCAAACTGTTGGAAAAACTTAAGCTGGTCCATGTATCGGGCCGGTTCACCGGGCATCCAATCGGCCGGCATGGATAGCAAAGATACCGGCGCTGTCTCGCCCATAGGACGCTGCATCTCCAACTCGAAATCTACATTCATGTCTTTGCTGGCGCGCGAGGTAAACGACGCGAGCCCGTATCCAGGAATATTGTGCTGCAGGCGGCACTCGATCGGTGTATCTATGGTCACCGCCCAGTTCGACTCGCCAAGCGATGCGACATATTGCTTGTTTGCATAAACATTACCCGCACTCAATAGACCCACGGTGAGGGCCAGCGCGCCCGGCAACACATTATTAATCAGGCATGGCTTAAAAAGGCGAGACGCCATTCTGGACTCCGAACTTCGCATGAGGCTCTGCACAGGCTTTATGATCCTTGGAGTGGCATATTTGCACACCTAAAGAGGATGCACCCAGCAGTGAGAGACGGTTTAACCAACAAGAGTAACGGTAAAGATATCGACCGGCAAGATGGTGACTTTAGCTTATCGTCCGGATTTGCGATAATCATGCTCTGATTATTGTAAGTAAAGTGACATTGCATGAGCCAAGAAAGCGATCTAAACAGCCTTAAGGCCCGATTCCGTGGTTACTTTCCCGTTGTTGTTGATGTGGAGACAGCCGGGTTTAACGCCAACACCGATGCATTACTCGAAATTTGCGCGGTAACCTTAAAAATGGATGAGCAAGGCTGGCTCGCTCCGGATAAAACATTGCATTTTAATGTCACGCCTTTTGAAGGCGCCAACTTAGAGCCAGCGGCCCTTGAATTTACCGGCATTCGTGATCCCTATAGCCCCTTGCGCGGCGCGGTTGATGAGGGCGAGGCCTTAAAAGAGATTTTTAAACTGATCCGTAAAGAGCAAAAAGCGGCAGAGTGCCAGCGCACCATTATGGTCGCCCACAATGCCAATTTTGATCACAGCTTTGTGATGGCCGCCGCCGAGCGCGCGAAACTAAAGCGTAACCCCTTCCACCCTTTTGCCACCTTTGACACGGCGGCTTTAAGCGGCTTGGCTCTCGGGCAAACCGTGCTGGCTAAAGCCTGTAAAACCGCTGATATTGCTTTTGATAACAAAGAAGCCCATAGCGCCCTTTACGATACCGAGCGTACGGCCGAGCTATTTTGTGAAATTGTTAATCGTTGGAAGCGCCTAGGCGGCTGGCCTTTGCCCTCTGCACCTGACGCGCAGGAAGAGACGCCCGAATCAAATCCGAGCGCATGAGCCGACCCACGGTTATCCGTTGCAGCAATAAATGCATGCTTTAATTGTTAACAACTTGTTTGTTGTCACATTTTTGTGATCTTATTTTGGCCTCTATTTAGCCAGCATATTAACCACGATTAAACAGGCACATAAGGAGTGAGCGACAGAATTAATTTATCCAWATTACGCCAAACACGGGCTGAGATGAGTAATAGACGCTTTAGAGTATTTACTTAAAACAATCGATAGAAACATTATCAGCCCAACCAGGTGACATCGTGCGGTATCCGTTTTGAAACCAACCTTTAACAAACGCGAAATTGGTGCCAGTATTGAACCTGTAGAACATCCGACCACTTCTCTCGCCCACGTAAGATGGGCTTTGAAGCGGCGGCCCCAAAGAACAAGAAGCTTAATTAACATAGGAGTGAGGCGCGTTATGTCATCACTATTTAAGAAATCGCTAGTGGCAACCAGTTTATCTTTGTTAGCCGTACAAGCACACAGTGCCGGCTTCCAAGTATCAGAAACCTCGGTATCCGGTTTGGGGCGTGCTTTTGCCGGTGAAGCCGCTATCGCAGACAATGCCGCCGTCGGCGCACGCAACGCTGCTGCCCTAACCCGTTTTAACACCACCGCATTCTCGGGCGGCTTGACCATTATTGACCCAGAGGTGCATGCAGATGTTGAAAGTGCCAGTAACGGTGCTGTTCCGAAATCTCAGTTAGAAGCATTGGGCTTATCAACAGAAGAAAAAGATCTCGCTCCCACCGAATATGTCCCTAACTTCCATCTAATTCAGCCGATTGATGATCGACTAGCCGTTGGTTTTTCGGCTTTCTCTAATTTTGGTTTATCAACCGAATACTCCAAAGACTTTGCGGCAGGCGTTGGCGCGGGTGATACTGCTCTGGTCACCATGAACTTTAATCCTAATATTGCTTATAAATTGAATGACCAGTGGAGTATTGGTGCGGGTATCAGTGCCATTTACGCCGATGCAGAGTTGAATCGGTTTGCGGGTGCAGGAGCCGGAACATCGCAACTTCCAGGGACAAGTGCAGCTTCAGATCGTGTCGCTCATCTAAAAGGAGATGGTTGGGGTTTTGGCTGGAACCTCGGTACCCTTTGGGAGCTTGATGAAAATAACCGCTTTGGTCTCACCTATCGCTCACAAACCGATGTAACCCTTGAAGGTGATTATCAGGGGTTATCTTCATCCAACCAAAAGGTCGATGGTGAACTAGAGCTCAGCCTTCCTGAGGTTATTGAATTCTCTGGTTTCCACCAACTGAATCAACAAATTGCAATGCACTATAGTGCGATGTATGTCGGTTGGGATACCTTTAAAGAGCTGAAAGCAACCAGTGCACAATGTAATGATGGAACGTCAGGCCAGTGCTTGAGAAAAGAAGAAGGTTGGGATAACAGCTGGCGTTATGCGCTGGGTGCGACTTACACCATGGACGATCATTGGGCGTTCCGTGCCGGCTATGCCTATGATGAAAGTCCGGTGTCAGCAGAAAAACGCACTCTAAGCATTCCTGATTCAGACCGCCATTGGTGGAGCCTAGGTACTACCTATACCGCCAATGACAACCTCTCTGTTGATGCGGGTTTTGCCTTCCTTGATGGTGACCAAGTTGAAGGCACCGAAGACGGATTTGCGTTCTCAGCCGGTGGCGATGCTTACATCTACGGTTTGCAGCTGAACTACTTGTTCTAAATACTGCTACCTAGCCATAACCCAACGAGCCGGCCTACATAGGCCGGCTTTTTTCGATCTAGTATCCCGCCTTAAATGACATTAGAAGCGATGGCTGGCCGCTATGATGGAATAACGCGACCAAGCCCCGCACACAGACATGCCGTGAACCCATCCCTGGGGCGCCGCCGCGCCCTTTTTGCCTACTTTACTAGTCGCGAATTTCAGCAACGCTGACAAGCATGAAAGAAAGTAACCAAAAAAAAACGATTTCCCCTCGACACAGACAAAATTTTGCGCAAACTGGGTAGCTTAATTACAAAATCATAGATAACCCCTGCGGCAACGCTGCAGTGATAACCCCTATAACAGGAACGTTTCCATGAACCCGGTAGTCATTTCAGTCTGTGTCATGCTGGCACTGGCCCTTATGCGCGTCAATGTCGTCGTCGCACTCACCTTTAGTGCGGTCCTTGGTGGCCTGGTCGGTGGGCTCAGTATTTCCGAGACCATCAGTGCCTTTGAAGGCGGCCTTGGCGGTGGTGCCACTATTGCGCTCAGTTATGCGATGCTCGGTACCTTTGCGGTCGCAATTAGCCGTTCAGGGATCACCGATGTTCTCGCGCACTCGGTGATCCGCAAGCTTAACGCGCGCCCCACCGATGCCAATACCGCCACCTTTAAATATGTGGTCTTGGTCTTATTAGGCCTTTTGGCTATTTCGTCGCAAAACGCGATTCCGGTCCACATCGCTTTTATTCCTATTGTGATCCCACCTTTATTGCATGTGTTCCAACGCTTAAAGCTCGATCGTCGCCTGGTCGCCTGTGTGCTGACCTTTGGTTTGATCATGCCGTATATGGTGTTGCCGGTCGGCTTTGGCGGCATCTTTTTGAATAATATTTTGCTGAAAAACCTCAATGACAATGGCCTAAACGTGGTCGCCAGCCAGGTGCCGACGGCAATGTTATTACCGGCAGCCGGGATGGTAGTAGGCTTGCTGATCGCGACCTTTATCAGCTATCGCCAGCCACGCCAATACAGTGAAGGGGACGTCCTCACTGCTGAGCCGGAAAACCACGCCATTAGCCCCCGTAACCTGTGGGTTGCAGGCATTGCGATTGTCGCGGCGTTAAGCGTGCAGCTGATGGCAGGGTCGATGATTGTCGGCGCATTGGCCGGCTTTATGGTGTTTACCTTTGGCGGCGTGATCCGTTGGAAAGACACCCAGGATGTGTTTACCAAAGGGGTACACATGATGGCGATGATCGGCTTTATTATGATCACCGCCGCTGGGTTTGCCGCGGTAATGAAAGCAACGGGTGGTGTGGAGTCCTTAGTCGCTTCTTTGTCAGGCTCGATTGGCGATAACAAACCGCTCGCGGCGTTTTTGATGTTGATTGTCGGTTTACTAGTGACCATGGGGATCGGCTCGTCGTTCTCGACCATTCCGATTATCGCTACCATTTATGTGCCACTCTCACTGGCGTTTGGCTTCTCGCCGATGGCAACCATTGCCTTGGTGGGAACGGCCGCCGCCCTGGGCGATGCTGGCTCACCCGCTTCGGATTCTACTTTGGGTCCAACGTCGGGCCTGAACGCCGATGGCCAACATGAACACATTTGGGATACCGTGGTCCCCACCTTTATCCACTATAACCTGCCATTAATTGCCTTCGGCTGGTTAGCCGCGATGATGCTCTAGGGCGTGAACGCGCTATGTGAGTAAAAAGGCGGTATAGACAAGAAAAAAGCCACGTTTTATAACGTGGCTTTTTACCTGATACGGCTCGCTTCAGTGATACGGCGAGAGCCGGATAAACGCGAACAATTACTCGTTTTCACTCGCATCACGACGCGCGGCCGCTTCTTTGACCAGTGGCTGTAACTCACCTTTTTGGAACATTTCCAAGATGATGTCACACCCGCCAACCAGCTCTCCGTCAACCCACAACTGTGGGAATGTTGGCCACTGTGCGTAAACAGGTAGCTCTGCGCGGATCTCTGGGTTTTGCAACACATCCACGTAAGCAAACTTCTCGCCACACGACATCAGCGCTTGAGAGGCTTGTGACGAAAAACCACAGCTTGGTAGTTTCGGCGACCCTTTCATGTATAGCAGAATCGCGTTTTCTTCGATTTGCTGCTTAATTTTGTCCATTGTTTCCATTGCTTCCTCGAACACTGTCTGTGAATCTTATTTTGATTCTACTGGTTAACAGGCTGGAAAAAAATGCCTAAATGTTTTGTGGGATTAAGCGTAAAAATTTTGCTGCGATCCTTTTAATAAAGTAAAAACTTGCTAAACTAGATACAGCAAAACGAAAATAGTAGTCACACTCGATGGTTAGGTGGCGATAACGGCAATGGGTAGTCAGTGATCATCCGTTGTCAGTTATTCGTATTTGCCCCTGCATTGTCAGTGATCGACTACAGGAAGCACTCTCACGATAAAAACGGAGATATATAGCAATGTCATTCCAACTACCTGAATTACCTTTCGCAAAAGACGCACTAGAACCACATATCTCAAAAGAAACACTCGACTACCACTACGACAAGCACCACAACACCTATGTGGTGAAGTTGAACGGTTTGATCGAAGGCACAGATTTCGAAGGTAAATCACTCGAAGACATTATCAAGACCTCGTCAGGTGGCGTGTTCAATAATGCGGCCCAAGTGTGGAACCACACCTTCTACTGGCACTGCCTGAGCCCAAATGGCGGCGGTGAGCCAACAGGTGACGTTGCAGACGCGATCACCAAAGCATTTGGTTCGTTTGACGAGTTTAAAACTCAGTTCACCAATGCTGCTGTGACTAACTTCGGCTCAGGCTGGACTTGGTTGGTGAAAAAAGCAGACGGGTCGGTTGCAATCGTCAACACCTCGAATGCCGAAACACCCGTGACTCACGATGGTGAAACGCCATTGTTGACTGTCGACGTTTGGGAACACGCGTACTACATCGATTATCGTAACGTGCGTCCAGATTACCTCGCTGCATTCTGGAAACTGGTTAACTGGGACTTCGTCGCGAAAAACTTCGCAGGCTAAACCAATCGCCAACAGACCGAGCACGAAAAAGGTCTGTTGCAAGCCCTGGCTCTTGCAAACCTAGGCGCTTGTAAACCCAGGCTTACCAATCACTAGGAGGCGTTTATCGCCTCCTTTTTTTATGCCTGATACGCTTTGCAAACTCGCATTTTAGGCAAAAAAAACCGCCAACTAGGTTGACGGCTTAACGGAACTTGATAAGTCCAAGAGAATTAATCTTGTTCTTTTTCTGACAAGATAATCCGCAGCGTGCGGCGTAGCGGCTCTGCCGCTCCCCATAACAGCTGATCACCCACAGTAAAGGCATTAAGGAAATCATCCCCCATCGCCAGTTTACGGAGACGACCCACTGGCACAGACATGGTGCCTGTCACTTTTGCTGGGCTCAGATCCGTCATGGTCACGTCACGCTCGTTAGGCACCACGCTGACCCAGTCATTGTGCGACGCAATCATGTCTTCAATCTCATCCATCGGCACCGCTTTTTTCAACTTGATGGTCAGCGCCTGGCTGTGACAGCGCATGGCTCCCACACGGACACAAGTCCCGTCGATAGGAATCGGATTGTTTTGTAACCCTAGGATCTTGTTGGTTTCAACCGAGGCTTTCCACTCTTCCTTGCTTTGGCCGTTGTCACGCTTGACGTCAATCCAAGGGATCAATGAGCCTGCGAGTGGCGCACCAAACTGCTCGCTAGGAAAATCGCTCGAGCGCAGGGTTTGAGCCACTTTGCGGTCAATATCTAGAATAGATGTTGCAGGGCTTGCCAAGTCAGTGTTCACTGAATCATTGATGACACCCATTTGGCTGATCAGCTCGCGCATGTGTTTTGCGCCTGAGCCAGACGCCGCTTGGTACGTTTGCGCGGTCATCCACTCAACCAGACCGTTTTGATACAAACCGCCTAAGCCCATCAGCATCAAGCTAACCGTACAGTTACCGCCGACGAACGTGCGCGTGTCGTTATGGATCCCCGCTTGGATGTGTTTGAAGTTAATCGGATCCAAGGTGATGATACTATCATCTGCCATTCGTAATGATGACGCTGCATCAATCCAATAGCCTTTCCAACCTGATTCACGCAGTTTTGCGTAAACATCGTTGGTGTAATCGCCGCCTTGGCAGGTGATAATAGCATCGAGGGTTTTGAGCGTTTCAATGTCATAGGCATCTTGTAACATGCCTGCATCTTTGCCGTAATTCGGCGCTGCAATCCCGACTTGTGAGGTGCTAAAAAACACAGGTTCGATATGGTCGAAGTCTTTTTCTTCTACCATGCGCTGCATCAGCACCGATCCCACCATGCCGCGCCAGCCAACTAAACCTACTCGCATCATAATTTTCACACTCCATGTTGTGTGACCGCCGTTAACAACAGCATATGGTTGCCTGACAGTCAGTGAAAAAACGTTTTTGATACTAACACGTCTTATCACGGTCGTCAGGTTAACGCCTCTGCCTGCTTATTAAATGACCTCATTTTCAAGTTTCCGTCACCTATGTCTAACTTGATTTAACGTACAGGCGTCTAAAAAACAAACTGAAAAACACAGACAAAACAAAATATTGAAACATTTAAACACCCTTAAAATAACCATATATTAACTAATTATGTCAGGATGTAACTTAATTCGCGCGCGACTCACATAAGCGACAAAAATGTTTCCCATCACTTTACTCTGTTAGCTAGAGTAGGGCCCCTCACAAATGGAACAAAGGATACTGAAACAAGGACAGTGATGTGAGTTTGGTTGTTGCTTAAGGCATCGCTAAATCGCGCAGGGAGTAGTCGCGCAATCACAGACGATCCACCTTCCGATAATGATATTGACTCGCTCAACGCTATCGGTAACCCGCAAGCGACCGGTTACCCAGCAAGCGACGTGAAGAAGGTTAAGTTATGACAACACAGCAAGCTCGATTACCCTCCATCATTCAGGTGGTATTAGCACTTGGCGCCTTTTTGGCGCTCGCGTTTTCGTTTACCGCCAAATTAGACCTCCCCATTCAACTGGCCTTATTTATCGGCTGGTTTGTGATTATGGGATTGGGGTTAAAACTTGGCCATCAATACAAAGATCTTGAAAGTGCTGCCACGAAAGGAATTTCTAACGGCTTAGGCGCCGTTTTAATACTTCTATCGGTTGGCGCATTGGTAGGTACCTGGATTGCAGGCGGGATCGTCCCCACTATTATTTACTATGGTCTTAAAGCTATCCACCCTTCTATCTTCCTTTTAGCGACCATGTTGATTTGCTCGTTAACCGCTTTAGCGACGGGCACCTCTTGGGGGGCTGCCGGAACCGCGGGTATTGCTATGATGGGGATTGGTCAAGGCCTTGGGATCCCTGCCCCAATGACGGCAGGTGCCGTTCTTTCAGGGTGCTACTTTGGTGATAAAATGTCGCCATTGTCTGATTCAGTGATCCTTGCCTCGTCAATGTCTGGCGTCGAAATCGTTGAGCACATTAAAGGCATGCTGCCGATTGCACTGATCAGTTACATCATTACCGGTATTCTGTTTACTCTGATTGGCTGGCACTACGCAGGCAATGTGGATATGAGCCAAGTAGAGATGGTGAAGCAAGCGATGCAAGATCAGTTTGTGATTTCACCACTATCCTTTGTGCCGGTGCTGATTGTCCTCGCGCTGCTGGCAATGCGATTACCGTCTTTCCCGGTCATTAGTTTTGGTTCATTACTGGGTGTGGTTTGGGCTGTAATGCTGCAAGATATGACCCCCGTGAACGCCATTAATACCGCGTGGGCGCCGTTTTCTATCTCATCGGGTGTCGACTTTATCGATGCAATTCTCAACCGCGGTGGCATGTCTTCTATGCTCGGTTCCGTGGCTGTGATTGTGTTTGGTCTAGGTTTTGGTGGCTTGCTCGAAAAAGTTGGGGTCTTGCATACCATTGCCAGCTTGTTTGAGCGTCGCGTTAACAGTGCAGGTAGCTTGGCAACCTCCACCATCGGCACCGCCTTTATGGGGAACGTATTCGGCTCGGCCATGTATGTGTCGCTAATCTTAACCCCTAAAATCTGTGCCAAAAACTACGACAGACTGGGTTATCAACGTAAAAACTTGTCTCGTAACGCTGAATTTGGTGGCACGTTAACCTCAGGCATGGTGCCATGGAGTGATAACGGTATTTATATGGCCAGTATTCTTGGTGTCGCCACCTTGTCTTATGCACCTTTCATGTGGTTAAGCTTTGTGTGTATTGCCGTCACCATCGTGACCAGCTACTTCGGTTGGTTTGTCGATAAGGTTGAGCCAAACCAGGCCGCGCAAGCGCAAGAAGATACAACCGCAATAGCGTCTGCGCCAGAGCGTGCCTAACGAGCAATAAAATCGCTTAAAATAAAGCGGGACACGCTAGCCGTGTCCCGCTTTTTTTATTCATCGTCTCGACTGGATAAACGGCGTTGTAGTTGATCACGCAAATTTGGGGGCGTCCCTTTTATGGTAAGGGTGTCTGTGTCTGGATCGTAGAACACGCGCTCCCCCATCAACATGGCATCAAAGTTGACCGATAAGCCACCCCCCGATCCGACAAATTTAGTTAACTTGCGCATGGTGGTGCGGTCGGCAGGAAACTGCGCTTCCAGTTCATAGCCTTGCTGGTTGGTGTATTGATAAAAGTCCGTTCCTTCGGGGGTCGCTGGCAATTCCTCCGCGAGCTCTTTGACCACCACTTCATCACCCGCTTTAAGCTGATCGTTACAGTAGTCATACACCTGCTTGCGGTAGTTGTTCTTCTCTTCTTTATCCAAACGGGCATCATCACAGTAATCCTCAACCGCCTGCATCAGCACTTGGTTTTGCTGTTTACTGTCCATGCCCACTTCCGCTTGCAAAAAATCAAGGAAGAAGTCTGCAACTTTGCGCCCAACTCGCCCTTTGATAAACGACAAGTAACGATTTGATGCCGGATCCGTCTCCCAGGTAGACAAATCAATCCGTGCCGCGATATCCATTTTGCTGACATCTAGGTATTCGGTGGCGTTAACGTCAAGCTCGTCCGTGACACGTAAACTGTGCTTTGATTCCACCACACCAATAAATACGTAGTCAGTGGCTAAGGCACGATAATGCGCCATCACCAAGGTGCCACTATCGGCAAATGAGTATTTCGCGAGCTCAGCGCGCAGACGTTCAACGGCACGTTCAGAAAAGGCTCGAAAGTCCAGTTCGTCAGCGCGGTAAGCCTTTAACCATTGCTGGAATTCACTCTCGGTGTCGAACAACGCAAACCCTTTGCCTGCTTTTGCATGATAAACCCGATGTACATCGGCCATCAGATTTTCGGTTTGTTCGTTGAGCGGTAATGGTCCGTCGCGAAGCTGAACATTAAGCGAATCATCAGCTTGTTTGACAATTTGATGTAATATTACGTTAGAAAGCGTGAGGGTCATGATTGAAAAGATTTTCAGTAAGACTAAAGTGTGGGTTATTATACGCTGCTTTGGTTTTAAGAAGACAAGACGATTTTATGCCTGTAACCTCAAAATATGATGATAAGCAAGTGGAACGTATTATCAGTGATGTTGTCAATGTGTTAGAGCAACACGATGCATCGACGGATTTATCACTGATGGTGATTGGGAATGTCGCCACCAATATCCTTAACCACAATATTCCTGCCGCACAACGTCAGGCATTTGCCGAGAAGTTCGCCCAAGCATTAATGGCATCCATCGATAACCAATAACGCTTGCAGCAGTATCTAATCAGAGAAGAATAAATTTGTATGGTTGATAGCGGAACATCGTATCGCGACAAAGTATCCCAGCTGATCAGTTGGGGGCATTGGTTTAGCTTTTTCAACATCATTGCCGCTATGTTGCTGGGCACCCGCTATATCAGCCAATCTGGGTGGCCAGACACCCTATTAGGGCAAAGCTACTTGATCTTTAACTGGGTCGGCCACTTCGGTTTCCTGGTTTTTGCGCTTTATATTCTGATCATTTTTCCAGCCAGTTTTATCATCCCGTCTCAGCGTCTTATGCGGCTTTTTGCGGTAATAGTCGCGACTGTCGGAATGATGGTATTGCTGCTAGATATTTACGCCTATCAAACCTTACACCTACATCTTAACCCCTTGGTGTGGGAGCTGCTTTTAAGCGGCGAAAAAACCGATATGAATGCCCACTGGCAGTATTTATTTATTGCTGGGCCGGTGATCTTTATCTTAGAGCTGGTCATGGCCGAGTGGGTGTGGCGTAAGCTGCGTAAATTAACCCGTAAACGCGTTGGTGTTCCGGTTGCCAGCGTGTTTGCTCTTTGCTTTATTGCCAGCCATTTAATCCATATCTGGGCCGATGCGTTCATTTATAGCCCGGTCACGGCGCAGCGTTCGACCTTTCCTGTCTCGTACCCGATGACAGCAAAAACCTTTATGGAAAAGTATGGCTTGCTCGATCGACAAGAGTATCAACGCCTACGCGAGCAGCGCGGCCAAGAAACCAGCGAGGTGATTCGTTATCCGTTGGAGCCACTGTCATTTGCGTCAGACGCCAACAAATACCGCCCAAACTTATTGGTGGTGATGGTTGAAGGGTTGCGTGCCGATATGCTTAACCCAGTCACTATGCCTCACCTGCATCGTTTCGCTACCGATAATCTGTGGTTTAAGAATCACTTCAGTAGCAGCAACGATGATATGGCCGGTTTGTTTGGTTTCTTTTATGGACTGCCGGGCAGCTATGCGCAAAGCGCGCGAACTGAGGGTTTGCGTCCTGTATTGATGGATACACTCAATCAACGTCGCTATCAACTCGGGCTGTTCAGTGGCGATAACTTTTCTAACCCCATTTACTATCAAAGTATTTTTAGTCGCGCACTCGACCGAGATACACAGTCAGAGGCACCGGCTTGGCAGGCCGATGCCAGTGCGATCACCTCGATGCAAAGCTGGCTACAAGGGCGCCAAGCAAATACACCTTGGTTTGGTTATTTAGAGCTCGCCACGGTGAATGAATATGAGCAAGGCGGCGACTATGCGCAACCTTTCCAACCAGCGCTTAACAGTGGAATGGCCGGTGTCGACCAGCAAACAGGCTTGGTCCTCAAAAATAGCTATAACAATGCCGCTCACTATCTGGATGAGCAATTGGGCGAACTGATTCAACAGCTTGAGACTTCGGGAAAGCTAGCCAATACCGTAGTGATGATTACGGCAAACCACGGCATGGAATTTAATGAAACCGGGATGAATAGTTGGGGGTCGAACTCAAACTACAGCCGTTATCAGCTTCAAGTACCGATGGTGATGCACTGGCCTAATCAACCGGCCGAGCAGATCAATCATTACAGTAGCCACCTTGATGTGGCACCGACATTGATGGAGTCGATGCTATCGGTGAGCTCACCCGCCAACAGTTACAGTAGCGGTGTGAATCTGTTTGAGCTCGAGAGCCAATCACGCAAATGGGTGTTGGCCGGTGACAGTCGCGATATTGTGGTGATACAGCCACAAAAAACCACGGTGGTGGATAAATTTGGCAATTATAAAGTCTATGATCGCCACTACACCCCACTTCCCGAAGGCAAGCCCCAGTTGTCACTATTGATGCAAGTGATGCACGAATTAAAGCGTTTCTATTATCCTGAGGATCACGAGCCGCAATAATGGCCAATAAGTGGCGCATAAGTAGCCAAACAATTGAAAAACCGGGAAACAACCGCGTTTAGCAATTGACAGTCATTAGGTCGATTCGTAATATAGCGCTTAGTCGGTCTGTAGCGCAGCCTGGTAGCGCACTGTCATGGGGTGTCAGGGGTCGCTGGTTCAAATCCAGTCAGACCGACCAATACATATAAGCCCGTCGCTCAATGAGTGACGGGCTTTTTCGTATGGTACGTTCAACAAGGATAAACATCCTGTTCGCGGCGGACACTTATTCGGCTTGGCGCCCGACAAACGCGGCAACAATGGTGTCTTCTCCATATTGCCGGGAAAAGACATACGCGCCTGGTTGAGGGATCACTTGGTGCGTGCCCGCGCCTACCGCAGGGTGGCGTTGCCTAAACTGCCCCACTTTTCGCCAATGGTTTAATAACCCCGCCTGCATGGCGTTACGCTGCCACACCATATCCGAGCGTGTTCCTTGGTGAAAGTCATCGCCGTAAGGGCCTAAATCACGTCCAACTTCATCACCGTAATAGACTTGCACCGCACCGGGCGCCAGAAGTAATGCGTTGGCAGCACCGCGTTGCATGCTGGCATCTTTAAAACGGCTAAAAAAGAGCTCGGTATCATGAGACGACATATAGCTAACCGGAATGAAATCCGCTTCTGTTTGCATGGTCTCAGCGTACGCGTGATACGTGGTTTCCATTTCACTTAAACAATACGCCCCTTTGTCCATCCGCTTTTGCAGATCAAAGTTAATCAGTGCATCAAAGCCTTGGTCAAAATAAGGGCTCCGGTAGGCATTGTGCCCCCATACTTCTCCCATCATCCAAAAGGGCTCGCCCGTTTGATTATTAGCGGCGCGCCAGCTTTTCAATGCCTCCGAGGCGTGTGCTTTTAACGCTCGCCAAACCTCACCATCAACATGCTTGACGGTATCAACACGAAAACCATCAATACCAAAACGCGCAACCCACTGGGTTTGCCATTCAAGTAAGTAATCACTCACTGTGTAATTGTCTCGCACCTTTACTCGCGTGCCGGGATTGTTGAGCAACCATTGTGGCGGGGTCACCGGTTGCGAAGATTCAGTTTTAAAGTCAGGCAATCCGGCTAAGGTCAGCGTTTTATCACTGCTGCCAGGCTCATCGTACCCCGGTAATCCTGCGCGTACCCAGTCTTTTCCCCACCACTGCTGCCAATTCGTGCTCTTATAATCAATCGCATCATGAAAGTCATGCCAGCTTTGTCCGTCACCGGGCTGCCAATTTTGCCATTGCGCCGGTAATTCAGTGTCATTGACTACCTCAATCCCGTCTTGCTGTAAATCCGCGAGCGTTGCGTAACCTGGGTGATTGACGACTGCGTCCAGAAACACCTTTAGTCCGCGTTGATGCGCTTCGTCGACCAATTTTTTTAGTGTGGCATCATCACCAAAGTTGTTGTCTACTTGGGTAAAATCACGCGACCAATAGCCGTGGTAGGCATAAAACGGAAAGTCCCCTTGGCTGCCACCACCGACAAACCCGTGAACCTGCTCTACGATCGGCGATAACCAGATCACATCGGTGCCGAGCGATTGGATATAATCCAATTTGTCGATCACGCCTTGCAGATCTCCGCCATGAAAAGTGCCAATGTTTTGCGCTTTATCCTGACGCCGCCCATAGCTGTGATCGTTACTCGGATCGCCGTTACTGAATCGGTCCACCATGACAAAATAAATGTTTGCATTGCGATAGGTAAAATCTGGCTCTGGTGCTGTAACCGGGGCGAGCAACACCAACCCACCACTTTCAGAGGCTGGGGTGAGCGTCACGCTGTGATTTTTCACCGTGACAACCTGGCCACTGAGCGCCTCTTTTAATTGCGTGCCATCGGCAAAACTCTCTCCCAAAGAGAGGGTGACCGGCCCACCTTGATAGCGGTGACACTGGACATCGGGCAACGGGCGTTTAAACCTTGATGCGGTCTTTTTCGGTTCACGTTTAACGCGGATTGTTTCCGTCTCTGGCTGATAATAAAACCCGTAATCCCCAGCAAAACGCACGGTAAGTTCAAAGTTTGTCTGATCTTGGCAAGAAAGCGGAATGGGCGTATTAAATTTCGCGTTCTCGGGAGACGCGGCCTGACAGTCACCTGCTATCCCTTCCACACTGATTTGGTAGGTGTTCTTACCTAACGAGAAGACCGCTGGGGCGTTGGGATCAAGCGGTCGATCAGACTGTGTCGTTGCTGTGGTTACCGTGATATGCGGGGCCGCCGCAGTGGAAAACGACGCTGCCATAGTCAACGAGGCCGCTACCGCGATGGCCAGCCGCTGTCGAGGAAAGAAAAAAGTCATGATTGTGCTCCTTGCCATTTTCTATCAGGGTAAAAAAACAGCAAGGCATTGACATCATTCCTGCCTCTGCGCCCTAAAATTGTGAGCGATGACAGTTAGAGGAGGAGCCGATTACGCGCCGCACTCTCCCTCCGGATCCAGGCCTAACAATTCGCTCATCTCCACGGCGGGAATAGGACGGCGATAGAGAAACCCTTGACCAAAGGTGCAGCCCAATTCATGCAAAATCGCCTGTTGATGCAAGGTCTCAATGCCCTCAGCAACGACCCCCATCCCAAGGCTATCGGCCATGGCAATCATAGCCGACACAATTGCCACTTCTTGTTCATCGGGTGATTGGCTTTGTATGTCTTTAATGAAATGACGATCAATTTTTAATTTTGAAATGGGGTAGCGCTTGAGATAAGCCATCGATGAATAGCCAGTGCCGAAATCGTCGATCGCAATCCCAACCCCTTTATCACGTAATTGCTCCAGCACTTTTAACGCGTTGGCTTGGTTTTCTATCAAGGTATTTTCGGTAATTTCTAACTCTAAAAAGCGCGGATCGGCGCCGGTGCGGTCCAAGGCCTCAAACACCACTTGCGTAAAGGCCACGTCGGCAAGGTTGCGCGGCGAGATATTCACCGCCATAGACACGTTGACGCCCGCATCCTGCCAGACTTTTAATTGCTGACATCCAGTCTCAACCACCCACTGCGTGATATCGTGGATAATCGAGCGCTCTTCGGCGACATCAATAAAGTGAAACGGTGATAACAGCCCCCGCTCTGGGTGATGCCAACGCAATAACGCCTCGACGCCAATAATATCGCCGGTCACCAGATCGACCTGGGGTTGGTAATATAATTCTAACTCTTCATTTTGCACACACTGACGTAGCTCGACCGCCAAACGTAACTTGTGATTCGCTTCTACCGTCAACGCATCATTGTAAAACGCATAGGTGTTTCGCCCCGATTTTTTCGCGTGATACATCGCCGAATCGGCAAACGTCAGCAGATCATCAGTACTCGCGGTATTCTCTGGATATTGGGCAATGCCGATACTGACACCGATTTGAGCGTCGATCCCACCTTTGAGCATAAACAGGCGATTCATGGCATGGATCACATCTTCAGATAAGCGAATACAGGCATTATCATCAGCATGAATCACCCGTAGGATCACAAATTCATCGCCACCGAGGCGGGCTAAGGTATCGCCCTCCTCTAACAGACCCTCTAAGCGCTGACTGACTAATTTAAGGAGCTCATCACCGACGGTATGGCCATGGCTATCATTGACGAACTTAAACTGGTCAAGATCGAGAAACATCAACGCCAGCTGGTTACGCTGGACCGATTGCCTATTCATCGCTTGACGAATGCGCGACGTAAGCAGCAGGCGATTCGGTAATCCGGTTAGCGAGTCATAGTGGGCCAAATCAATCAGTTTTTTTTCTGAGTCTTTAAGCTGGGTGATATCAGAGAAAACACCGATATAATTCACCACGTCACCGGCGTCATCTTTTACCACACTGATCGAGAGAAGCTGTGGATACACGATACCATCTTTACGGCGATTCCAGATTTCGCCTTTCCAATGTCCCTCTTGATGTATCTGCTGCCACATTTCGGCGAAAAAATGTGCGTCATGACGGCCCGAATTCAGGATGGATGGCATTGCGCCGACGACATCTTCTTCTTGATACCCGGTGATCGCACTGAAGCCACCATTGACGGCGACGATAGCACCTTGCGCATCCGTGATCAGCACCCCTTCGCTCGATTGCTCAAAGATTTTCGCATTGAGCATCAACTTACGTTCAACCTCTAACCGTTCAGATACATCGTGGATAACCGAGAACAGCAGGCGGGCGTTACCAACGGTGATCGGGGATGAATGAACCTCGACCTGGCGACTCTCACCGTTTTTTAGCCGATGTTCAAAAATAAAGCAGTTTTTCTCGCGCTGTCTCGCCTGTGAAAGGCTTTGTTTGAGGGTGCTGTCGACTTGTGTATTAATCTCGCTGATACTCATCGCTGTGAGCGTTGCATGGTCATAGCCATAAAAACGTTGGGCACTGTCATTAGCATCTAAAATTTCGCCACTTTTGGCATCCAGTAACATCATCACCGCATCATGGCGTTTAAAGATACTCCTAAAGCGGTAACTATCATCAACCATGCGACCAATCGACTGCGCAAAGCTGCGTCCAGCATTTAATCGAGCATATAACCCGCCGAGCCAAAACCCTAGGATAATCAAGCCAACCCCCCATACCGTGGGGTGAGGATGCAAACTTTTCCAACCGTCTTGCGGGATCCCCAATAAGCGCCAGTGGCCGGAAGGCAAGCTCACTGCGACGGATTCAGGGGACTGCGTTAAGATCGAAGGCTCACCGTAAATGGGGGTAAACCTCCCCTCGGCGGTCGATTTTTCTTGCAACACCACACGCACTGGATACGCCTCGCCTTCGGCAAAGCTTGCGGAGAAAAGGCTATCAATATCGAGCACCGTGGATAACACGCCCCAGGGTAACCCTGTGTTTTGATTGATGATCGATTGACGTGCAATTAAGGCGGTTCCGCCTTGAAGAAGATCGACCGGCCCTGAAATCACGGGCTCACTGGAGGCATACGCCGCTCGCACATGGGCTAATTGCTCAGGCACATCATGGTAACGCGTCCCAACTAACGATGTTTTTAGGTTCTCAGGATACACATGACTGATCACCCAATTACGCGCGGCGCCAAAATTGAGGATATGAGGAGATTTGGCTTTTAACTGGCTGGCAAAGCGGGAAAATTGGTCTTGCGTCAGATCTGGATTTAAGCTGATATAGGTGGTCAGTCCATGACTTAAATCGACATTCTGCGTCACTTTAAGCTCAATCCGCGAGCGGTAGGCCAACAAGGCGTTACGAACGTCTTTTACTTCTTGGTCATGGGCTTGTTGATATAGCCAAAACTCCACGGAAACCACCGCAAACATGAATACCATCACGGAGATAACCACATTATAAATGAATCCGACTCGCGCCGAGCGGCGGGCGACTTTATCAAGTGCCGATGGAACAGCTTGTTGCATGACCTGGTACAACCTTATCTCGCCCTGCTTATGGAGCGAACATTAACCAAAAACCTCAGGTGTAGCACGTGATTATAAAGGGCATAGAGAGAATCGCCAGTGTTACCGGTCAGTTTCACCGCATTACACAGGCTCTGTATGCGTAAGATCAAACGGTTACATACACACATTGGCGATACAATCGAACCGCCTTTATCCAAAAAACACAAGAGATTGCAAACAAGGAGCGTGTATGGCGATCAGTCTCGAATACAGTTTTATCTTGGTGAGCTTGGGCGTGATCGCCGGGATTATCAATACCCTCGCGGGTGGTGGCTCTAACCTAACATTACCTGCATTGATGGTGATGGGCATGCCTGCCGATGTCGCCAACGCCACCAATCGGGTGGCGGTATGGCTACAGTGTGCGTCAGGGATGAGCGGGTTTCGTCAACATGACAAGCTCGATACTCAGGATATCATTCCGGTATTGATACCGAATTTAATCGGGGGCTTGTGCGGCGCATTGGCCGCTGCATGGTTGCCAACCAGTTGGGTCAAACCCTTGCTACTCGGTACCTTGCTGACCATGACGGTAGTGATGCTGGTTAAGCCAGCCACTTTTGGCCCCCCGCCGGTACGCCAGTCAAAAAGGTGGCTGACACACCCACCGCATGGTTTGGTCTTATGCTCGCAGGCTTTTATGGCGGATTCGTACAAGCAGGGGTCGGATTTGTTTTGCTCGCCGCGCTATGTGGCACCTTACACTACGACTTGGTCCGTGGTAATGCACTCAAACTGGCATGCACCTTAGCTTTCACCTCTCTTTCACTGCTGGTGTTTATTGCCGATGATCTGATCCGCTGGGCGCCAGGGCTGATCCTGGCGATAGGGACCATGGTCGGGGCACGGATTGCGGTACGATTTGCTATCTCCGCGAATCCCAAGCTATTAAAACTCTTTTTGTTTGTGATGACGTTGGTCGGTTGTCTCGCCGCCTATTTATTTTAGTGACAGCGAGTCTGTTGTCGGGCGAACACTGCATTTTTTGATCGAGTATACTGGTGCGGTTATTGTGCCGCGGTCTTACCCGTTGATTTCGCCGCTCCTTTACGACGACTGCTGGTGCGCCGTGTTTTACGTTTAAATGTTTTTGCCGGCGCAGCCGGTAAACCTTGCAAAGAGGCAGGCGGTGGTGAGGTTTTTACACTTTCAATCAAGCCCGCGACCTTGTCGGTTAACGCTTGCATAAAGGGGTGATACGCGCATTGTCGGTCCGCCATATCTTGCAGCTGCCGCTCCCAATCAGCGGTCATATCCGGGTAGGTCGCACTGTCGGGTAAGGCATCAATTAATCCCGTTCCACTGGCTGTCGCGTGAAGTGTTTTTCCTTGTCGATTCAAAAGACCACGTTTTACCAACAGCTCAATAATCCCAGCCCGAGTGGCTTCGGTCCCGAGCCCATCGGTTTCTCGTAGTATCTCTTTCAGTGCTTTGTTTTGCACATAGCGGCCAATGCCGGTCATCGCTTGTAACAAACTGGATTCGGTAAACGCAGCCGGTGGCTCGGTCATGCAGTCTTTAATGTCGCCACGCTCACACTGCGCTTGCTCACCTTTCTCCATTAAGGGCAAAGGCGTGGCGTCACTGTCTGCGGTTTGCGTGGAGGGCAACAGCGCGCGCCAGCCCGCTTGAGTGAGCACCTTGCCTTTGGCAATAAAACAGCCACCGGCAATATCGAACACCAGTTTTCCTTCTGCATACTCGGCAGGCGGATAAAACTGCATCACATATTGGCGCGCCACCAGCTGATAAATTTTCGCTTCATCGCCTGACAAGCTCGCAGGCGCAGCTTTCGCGGTTGGAATAATCGCATGGTGCGCACCGACTTTGGCATCGTTCCATGCTTTGCCTTTGCGTTTTGGATCCGCTCTGTCACAAGCCTGGATCAGTGTCTGACACCCCTTTTTAATCGCTGCCAACACCTTGGGCGCCTCAGCGAAGTGCCCTTTAGGTAAGTAACGACAATCCGATCGCGGATAGGTAATGATCTTGTGGCGCTCATACAGTTGTTGGCACACATCCAGGGCTTTTTGGGCGCTAAAACCAAATCGCTTTGATGCGTCTATTTGCAAGGCTGACAAGTTATAAGGCAGTGGCGCCGCTTGCTTTCGCTGCTGACGTTCCGCGTCAGTGACCGTGGCTGGCTGCCCCGTAATTCGATTGGCGACATTGTCGGCGAGTGACCGAGAAAGTACGCGCCCTTGCTCGTCTTGCCATTTGGCGCAGGCGTCACTGGGCTGCCATCGCGCGCGTATTTCACTCCCTTGATGAGCAATGATGGCGTCGAGCTGATAATACGGATGGGGAATAAAATGTTTGATTGCGTGATCGCGTCGCACCACCAGGCCAAGCACCGGCGTTTGTACCCGCCCGACCGACAATACGCCTTGATAACCGGCCTGTTGCCCTAGCAGGGTATAAGCGCGCGTTAGGTTCATCCCATAGACCCAATCGGCACGTGACCGAGCTAACGCGGAAACAGATAAGGGCATGTAACCCTTATTGTCTTGCATGTTGCTGAGCGATTTTTTTACCGCAGAGAGGTTTAAATCACTGATCAAAAGGCGTTTTATATTGGCTTTTTTGCTCTGACTGACCTTCGCATAGTCAATCACTTCATCCACCAGCAGCTGCCCTTCGCGGTCTGGGTCGCCGGCATGAACCAGCTGATCAAATTGCTTAATCAGTTTTTTAACCACGGACAGCTGGCCCGAGGCGGCTTTGCGTGGGCGCAATTGCCATTGTTGAGGCACGATAGGAAGGTCAGCCAGATGCCATTTTTTATAGCGGCTGTCATAAGCCTCGGGCTCGACTTGTTCGAGTAAGTGGCCAATACACCAGGTGACCACATCGCCTTGCCCTGTTTCAATGTATCCTTTCTGATTTTTATGAGGCTTAGGCAGGCCTGCGGCAATTGCGCGCCCTAAACTCGGTTTTTCCGCAATAAATAATCGTGCCATGACAGAGTCTCTTTATCAGTCGCTGTCCGCATGGTATGCAAAGCACGATCGAGGCGCAATAAAAAACCTGTACATATGCACAGGTTTACTCGATTAACCAAGCCCTTCTCGTGGCTTAAAGATAAGAGACAAACTGGCTAGTATCGCGTTTAGGCGCATTAGCCGCCGCACAATCAGGCGTTCCTAAGTACAAAAAACCCACGATATGATCATCGCCTTCAACGGCTAACGCCTCTCTCACAGCGGGGTGGTATGCAAATGCGCCAGTGCGCCAAAAGCCCTGATACCCTTGTGCGACCGCTGCCATTTGCATCGCATGCGTCGCACATCCCGCAGAAATATGCTGCTCAATGGTCGGAACTTTGTCATGCACACGTGTACGCGCAATCACGGCCACCACCATCGGGGCCCGAAAGGGTGCGTTTTTGGCATTTTTCACTGCCGTTTCATCCGCGCCGTTGGCCTGTGCTGCCTCGGCTAAAATGGTTGAAAGCCGCGTCAGCCCATCTCCCTCGCAAATCACAAACTGCCACGGCGTTAGTGCGCCATGATCAGGGGCTCGTAATCCTGCTTGAATAATGTTTTCTAGTGCTTCACCGCTCGGCGCTGGCGCTGCTAATCGTGGCACAGAGCGGCGCTTTAATAGCAAATCAAGTGCGTCCATGGTTTATCCTTTTTAACCGTTTAGTGCTCACTGCATGAGCGGATATCAGCATATTAGCACAGACTCCCGCCGCTAAAGCGCCAAGGCTGTCTCAATCCCCTGGCGAATGGCTCGCTTCGCATCGAGCTCTCCCGCATGCTCGGCACCACCAATTAAATGGTAAGAGACACTGGCATCATCAAGCTGCTCGGCCAACGTATTCACCGATTCTTGCCCCGCACACAAGATGATCTGGGTGGCAGGGATCAGGTGTGCTTCTCCTTTAACACTGATATGCAGGCCTTCATCGTCAATTTTATGGTAGCTCACGCCACCGACAAGATTCACACCACGCTTTTGTAACGTTTTTCGATGGATCCAACCGGTGGTTTTGCCCGGACCTTTTCCGACTCGTCCTTCGCGACGCTGCAATACCCACACCTGCTTGTCGCTAAGCGTATCGTGCCCAGGGTAGAGTCCGCCTTCGTGGGTAATAGTCTTATCGATTCCCCACTCATTGAGCCAAGCGTCCAAACTTTGATTTTTGGGTTCGGTAATCATGGTCGCGACATCAACGCCGATCCCACCAGCACCGATAATGGCGACATGGCTCCCCAGCTCAGGCTGTTCACGAATAAAGGTTTGATAATCAATAACGCTCGGGTGATCAATGCCTTCAATGGCGGGACGGCGTGGCTTCACACCCGTGGCGACAACAATATCGTCAAACGCACGCAATGTATCGACATCAGTGGCTTGATTAAGCTTGACCGTCACGCCTGCTTTTTCCAATCGTCTAAGGTAGTAGCGAATGGTTTCTTTAAATTCTTCTTTTCCCGGAATCGTCATCGCTAAATTAAACTGGCCGCCGAGCCGATCCGCTTTTTCGAACAAGGTCACGTCATGTCCGCGTTCAGCCGCTTCAGTGGCACAGCTTATCCCGGCCATTCCGCCACCAATTACCGCCACTTGTTTCACTTGGCGTACAGGCGTTGCCACGAGCTCGGTTTCATAACAAGCTTTAGGGTTAACCAAACAACTGGCACGCTTGCCTTTAAAGACATGGTCCAGACAGGCTTGGTTGCAGGCAATACACGTATTAATGTCATTCGACTGGTCGGCTTTGGCCTTCGCAACGAATTCAGCATCGGCTAAGAATGGGCGCGCCATGGAGACCATATCCGCTTGCCCCTTGGCGAGAATCGACTCGGCAACCTCTGGGGTATTAATACGGTTACAGGTGACTAACGGCACCGATACCTCGCCTTTTAGTTTTTCAGTGACCCAGCTAAATGCGCCTCGTGGCACCTGGGTCGCGATAGTAGGCACTCGCGCTTCATGCCAGCCAATACCGGTGTTAATAATAGTGACGCCTGCTTTTTCTAGGCCTTTCGCGAGCGTGACCACGTCTTCAAAGGTATTGCCTTGCTCGACCAAATCCAGCATCGATAGACGAAAAATAACAATAAAGTCATCACCGGCGGCTTGACGCACCGCTCGCATCACTTCAACCGCAAACCGCATACGATTGTCGACTGGCCCGCCCCATTGGTCATAACGGCGGTTGGCGCGGTGGCAGAAAAACTGATTGATCAGGTAGCCTTCAGAGCCCATGATCTCGACCCCGTCATAGCCAGCTTCGCGAGCAAGCGCGGCACTGCGGCCAAAGGCTTTAATCGTACGCCAAATCGCCCGCTCGCTCATTTCAAACGGGGTGAACTTACTGATTGGCGCGCGAATCGCTGACGCACTTTGGGCGAACGGATGAAACGCATAGCGACCGGCATGAAGTAATTGCAGCGCGATTTTGCCGCCATTTTCATGAACAGCTTCGGTGATTGCGCGGTGTGCACGCGCCGCGCGTCCAGAGCTAAACTGGGCACTAAATGGGGTCAGACGGCCACGAAAATTAGGCGAAAATCCGCCTGTTACAATGAGCCCCACCTCACCTTTGGCTCGCTCAGCATAAAAAGCCGCCAATTTTTTAAAACCATCGTTTGCTTCTTCAAGCCCGGTATGCATTGAGCCCATCAAGACACGATTTTTCAGGGTAGTAAACCCAAGATCGAGCGGGGCTAGCATGTGGGGATAAGGGTGCTGTTCCATCGCTTGCTCACTTATTGTTGTGGTCTGACCAGACTATAGCGCTGACGGACACGTGATTTCAAACATTCGTTTACAATCTGGCAACATAAAATCGTGAATTATTGATCTGGGTAGGACTTTCGCTCGGTATTATAGAACAATGACGCGGTTGATAGCCTATCGATCTGAGCTCTGATCAGCTAGGATATCAGCGACATGCACCGATGGACTCACGTATGAAAAAACTGTTTCGCTTTATTGCATCCCTATTCCGATGGTTGTGGCGTATTCTCAGTTTCGCCCGCCAACTTTTGTTAAACGTCCTTTTCATAGGCGTGATCGTGGCAATCTACTTTGCTTTTACTGCCGATACGCCGCTGACCTCAAAGGACCCCGCTACCGCAAAAGTGGCGCAAAGTGAGCCAGAGCCACGGGCGCTCCTACTCAATATTGACGGCCCTATTGTTGAACAACAACAGCGCTTAAGTCCTGTTGATACCTTATCTCGCAATGCGCTCGGACAACCGATAGAAACCGAGAACGTGTTGTTTGATATTGTTGATACCGTGCGCCATGCCGCGACGGATGAACAGATTAATGGCTTAGTATTAAGCCTAGGCGATATGCCTTCTACCAGTCTGACCAAGCTACGATACATCGCCAAAGCCATCGAGGACTTCAAAAACAGCGGTAAACCTGTGATTGCAATTGGCGGCACCTACAGTCAAAGCCAGTATTACTTGGCCAGTTATGCCGATGAAGTCCTGATGTCACCCGATGGTATGGTGATGTTGCAAGGTTACGGCAGTTACAACTTATATTGGAAGGACCTACTCGATAAGCTCGATGTGAGCACACACGTGTTCCGAGTCGGTACTTATAAGTCATTTGTGGAGCCATACACACGCAACAATATGTCAGACGCTGCCCGAGAAGCCAATCAAGCTTGGTTATCTCAGCTGTGGGATGCCTATGTCAGCGATGTGGCGAACAATCGTGGCATCGAGCCGAGTGTTCTGTCCCCGAGCGCGAAGCAATTACTCGCCTCATTGCGTGACTTTGATGGCGATTTTGCCGCCCTCTCTGAGCATCTTGGCATTGTCGATAAGCGCATGACGCGTCAGCAAATTCGTCGCTATTTGGCCGATAAATTTGGCAGTGACGGTGAAGACAGCTTCGAATACACCGGCTATTACGATTATCTGCCAAAAATACAAAGCGGCTTTAGCCTGCCAGGCAGTGATAATATCGCCGTCGTGGTCGCCAGTGGGCCGATCATGGATGGACGTCAGCGCCCAGGGACCGTGGGTGGCGATACCACTGCCGCTATGCTGCGCGATGCCCGCCTTGACAGCAGTGTGAAAGCGGTCGTGCTTCGCGTCGATAGTCCGGGGGGCAGTGCATTCGCCTCTGAAATTATCCGTAATGAAGTGGATGCGCTACGCGAAGCGGGTAAACCTGTGGTGGTCTCGATGTCGAGTGTCGCCGCCTCTGGCGGTTATTGGTTATCTGCCAGCGCCGATCGTATTATCGCTCAGCCCACCACGATTACCGGCTCAATCGGTATTTTTAGCTTGTTCACCACCTTTGAGAATACGCTGGGTGATCTCGGCGTGCAGTCTGATGGTGTCGGCACCACACCGTTTGCAGGGGTTGGCGTAACGCGGGCACTGCCAGACGAGGTAGGAGATATCATGCAGTTAGGCATTGAGCATGGTTACCATCGCTTCTTGTCATTGGTCAGCAACCATCGCGATATGTCGATGGAAAAGGCAAACCAAGTCGCTCAAGGTCGCGTATGGACGGGACAAGATGCCTTGAGTTTGGGATTAGTTGACAGCTTGGGTGACTTTGACGACGCCGTGTCTGCCGCCGCTGAACTGGCTAACCTCGAAAACTATCAACTAGATTGGATGCAACAGCCACTGACGCCGTTTGAGCAATTTATCAACGAAGTGCTGGGGCAAAGCGCCAACGTGCTCGGTGAAGCGGTGCAAGCGACAATGCCATCGATTGCGCGCCAGTTGACGGCATCGCCCCAGTGGCAGTCGTTAAACTTGCTGGAAAAGTTTAACGATCCGCAAGGTCGTTACTTATTCTGCTTAAACTGTGAGTATCAGTAGGAACCACTCGCCCTGGCCGTTCGGTCAGGGCCTCTTCTCTGTTTTTCTTCTATTCTGTGTGTCGCTCGGTATTACCGATGTAATCGTTACATGTATACTGTGCTCACGCTCATTAAATGCAGATTTGACATGATGGAACGTAAACATATTTATATTGCTTACACTGGTGGCACGATCGGGATGCAAAAATCTGATCATGGTTATGTCCCAGTGTCCGGCTTTCTCCAGCAACAGTTGGAAAACATGCCTGAATTCCATCGTCCAGAAATGCCGCTTTTTACTATCCATGAGTACGAACCACTCATTGATTCATCGGACATGACGCCAACGGATTGGCAACGGATTGCGGACGATATTGGCGAAAATTACCACGCATATGACGGCTTTGTGATATTGCATGGCACAGATACCATGGCATACACAGCATCGGCGCTGTCATTTATGTTAGAAAATTTAGAAAAGCCGGTCATTGTCACCGGCTCCCAGATCCCGATTGCTGAGTTGCGTTCCGACGGGCAAGCCAACCTGCTCAACGCACTGCATATTGCATCGAATTATCCGGTGAACGAAGTGACGCTGTTTTTTAACAACCAACTTCTGCGCGGCAATCGGAGCACTAAGTCGCATGCTGACGGGTTTAACGCGTTTACCTCACCCAACTTGCCAGCGTTGCTTGAAGCTGGGATTCATATTGAGGTAAAAGCGGACAAGCTCAATCAACCTTCGCAAGGGCCGTTTAAGGTCCATACTATTAGCGATCAACCGGTTGCCGTGATCATGATGTATCCGGGCATTTCGCCAGACGTTGTCAGAAATGCGCTTAAACAGCCCGTCAATGCGATGATCTTATTAACCTTTGGGGTCGGCAACGCACCACAAAATCCCGAGTTACTCGATTTACTCAAACAGGCTACGGATCGCGGTGTGCTGGTGTTGAATCTCACTCAATGCTTGGCAGGACGGGTCAATATGGGTGGCTATGCGACCGGCTGTGCGCTGGCCGATGCGGGTGTACTGAGTGGCTATGACATGACACCCGAAGCGGCGTTAGCCAAGCTTCACTTCTTGCTCAGTCAGTCATTACCCTTTGAAACCTTGCGAACTTGGGTGCAAAAAGATTTACGTGGTGAGCTCAGCTATTATTAGCGTGTGAACAGAAGTGACAGTGAACGCTATTGTGACGATTACGCCGGCCGAATGCCGGCGTTTACTTTTTAGCGAGGACAAGTTCAGCAAAGCATATCCCACAAGGCGTGCCACCCAATCTATTCGATCAGCATTGGTGCTGATTGGGTTAGCACTAGTGCTTGGTCTCAATATCGATGCGCTGCCCATCTTGACCGGCAAATTCACGCTTGAGCTCGGCTTTTGATTTCCAAGTCACCTGACCCCCTTTCGCGACCGTCATATGCTGAGGCTGGCTGTTATGACGTGATTGGTAAAGCATAACGGCTTGCAAGGCTTGATCGCGTTGTGCTTGATTAAGGCTGGTACCATCAGGCCATTTACCGGTTTCTACCGCGTAACACAAACGATCGTATATTTCAGGCGTCATTGCTTTTAAGACTTGTTCTATATCCATGATTACCTCTGTGTGGTCCGGGTCCGACTATTATGCCTGATCTTGGTCGGTAGACGGCATGTTTAGCACAGTGCGCTTTATCACGCTTTTACGCATCAACTACACTCAAAGATAACGTATACTCGACGTAGTTGACTCAGGGTACGACAAATAATGAATTTACGATTACTTACTCGCTACGTTTATCGTCTCGGTCTTGTCACGAGTTTACTGCTACTCGTCGGCTGCGATGGACAACCGACCACCAATCAAGTGTGCGAAACGCACCCCGAATTATGCGAAGGGCTAAACATTGGCGACGGACAATGCCGATTTGAGCGCTCGGACCTGATTTTCGATCGTTTGGCGGTTGACCAAAAGCCAACCGATCTCAATAAACTTACCGAACTCAAGCAAACAAAGGCGTACTTGCGCTGTATGGAGCTGGTAGCTGAAATTGAGCCTACCACACTCAAACAACGCAAAACCAAGCGTACGGAGGCGGTCTACCATGCTTATGATGCGATTGCTCGTTTGGAAGATGAACTGGAAGCCTCTTATCAACCACCGGTGATTTACTACCGTTGGTCTCAGGGTGACAACGGCGCCCTACCCCAGTTTTTAAAGCTTGAAGGCACTCCCCATCTGGAAACGCCCCAGTTACAACTTGGTCTGGCGACCTATTATGTCTCACGGGATAAAGCTAAAACCGTGGAGATTTTATTGCACGCGTTGGAGCTGTATGACGGCCGCGATCTCACCGTAAAGCAAGACGTGATTCCAGAGGTGATTAAATCACTCGCCACCACCAATCATGCGCTTAAACGCTTTGAACATGCGTATTTGTGGGCGAAAGTGGGGCAAAGTTACAATCTTCCCATTGCCAACAGTGATCGTTTGTCTCGACTTTACACACTGAGCGAACAACAGGAGACGTCACTGCAGCAATTGGCATTTGAAATATCAGCCGCGATCGACGATGGCAATTTTCAAGCGTCATTGCTCGCACCCATTACTCAGTAAAAGGCAACCACTCAGTAAAAAGCAACGCTCAATCAAAGGTAAACCGGTCACGTCAAACTTGTCGTACCAGTTTACCTTTCGTAATTGCCCTTCTGCTTCTACGCTATCAAGTACCAGTTGTTGCGCCAAGCCTGATTGTTCTTTATCCACGGTTGATTAAAGACAACACAGGCATGGCCGTAAGGGCGCCAAATGTTTAGGCGATGTAAAAAAAATCCGTACTTTTTTTTGATTTTAGACAATTTTGGCTGCGATTACCCTTGCATGGCGGGGTCCTATTCTGTAATTTTACTACCAGTTTAATCTCACTAGAAATTAAGTTGTGGAGCAACATAATGACTATCAAAGTAGGTATTAACGGTTTTGGCCGTATCGGCCGTTTCGTATTTCGTGCGTCTGTAGAACGTAACGACATCGACGTGGTAGCAATCAACGATCTTATCGACGTTGAATACATGGCTTATATGCTGAAATACGATTCAACTCACGGCCGTTTTAACGGCACCGTAGAAGTTGAAGGTGGTAACCTGATCGTTAACGGCAAAACCGTACGCGTAACAGCAGAACGTAACCCAACAGACCTTAAGTGGGATGAAGTGGGTGTTGACGTTGTTGCTGAAGCGACCGGTATCTTCCTAACTGACGAAACAGCGCGTCAACACATCCAAGCGGGTGCGAAGAAAGTTGTTCTAACTGGTCCATCAAAAGACGCAACGCCAATGTTCGTTATGGGTGTTAACCACAGCGATTACGCGGGTCAAGATATCGTTTCTAACGCATCTTGCACCACGAACTGCCTAGCGCCTGTCGCGAAAGTACTGAACGACAAGTTCGGTATCGTATCTGGCCTGATGACCACTGTTCACGCAACCACTGCGACTCAGAAAACCGTTGACGGTCCTTCTGCGAAAGACTGGCGCGGCGGCCGTGGTGCATCTCAGAACATCATCCCATCTTCAACAGGTGCAGCCAAAGCGGTTGGTAAAGTACTGCCAGAGCTTAATGGTAAACTAACTGGTATGGCGTTCCGTGTGCCAACTGCCAACGTTTCAGTGGTTGACTTGACTGTTAACCTAGAAAAAGCAGCGTCTTATGACCAAATCTGTGCGGCAATGAAAGAAGCGTCTGAAGGCGAGCTGAAAGGTGTACTTGGTTACACTGAAGATGCAGTTGTTTCTCAAGACTTCATCGGCGAAGTACAAACTTCAGTATTCGATGCTAAAGCAGGTATCGCGCTGACTGACAACTTCGTGAAAGTGGTTTCTTGGTACGACAACGAAATCGGCTACTCAAACAAAGTACTTGACCTAGTTGCACACATCTCTAAGTAAGTAGCAATTACAATAGTATCGATAAAGGCGGCCTAGAGCCGCCTTTTGTGTATCTGGCGCCTATCCAATGAGCCGGTTTTTGTTCGTAGACACTCCCCGAAGAGGTTTAAGCTATGTCCATGTCTTTGCTTTTTGAACGTCAACTCTCCGCCTCGGTCGATTTATGCTATCGGCAATCGGTCCCGATTCTTCGCGTGAGTCACCCATCGTGCGCCGCCACCATCAGTCTTTTCGGCGGACACTTACTCTCCTTTGCGCCTACAGGTGAATCCTCACTGGTTTGGATGAGTCGCAACGCCGTCTACGATGCGCAAACACCATTACGAGGCGGCGTCCCTATTTGTTGGCCTTGGTTTGGACAATCGGGCTCGCCTTCGCATGGCTTTGCGCGTCGACAGATGTGGCAATTGGCGCAGGTTGACGAGCAACCGGATGGCGTGATTGTGCAACTGAAGCTGTCTGAATCTGCCCAGTCAATGGCACTCTGGCCCCATCGTTTTGAAGCAACCATCACTTTCACCCTGACACAAAAAGCCACGATTTCCCTCGCCGTCACCAATACCGATCAGCATGATTGGAGGATGGGCGGCGCGTTACACAGCTACCTGACCGTCGCGGACAGCGAGCAGGCTTATATAGACGGGGTTGGTAATCAGTACCTCGATAATTTCAGTGCCGGTGCGGCTCAACCTGCTCCGGGAAAGGTCACGTTTGAAAGCCCCGTGGATCGCATTTATACCGGGGCGCGCGATACACTGTCACTCACCGATCCGGCCGGTAACCGTCGCGTTTATGTCACCAACCAAGACGCGACCAGCGCGGTGATATGGAACCCTGGACAAGCTGCCTCAGTACAAATGGCAGACATGGATGACGATGGCTATCAACATTTTGTTTGCATTGAGGCCGCGCTTGAGCAACCAGATACCCTGGTATCGCCAGGGCAAACCTATACCCTGGCCACAACGTTATGTGATGAAAAAGCGCGACGCTAAACAAAGCGGCCACCTTGGTATAAGGTGGCCGCGTTGTTACATAGAGACTTTTTTTATATAGAGACTTTTTTATATAAAGACTTTTTTATATAAAGACTTGGTTACATAAAGACTTGGCTACATAAACACCTGGCTACATAAAGACATAATTAACACCGAGATAGCCGGAAGCGGCGGTAGATTGGTCCACCATTGGGCTGTTCGCTATTTCATCATCGAGGTTGGTATAGCGCACACCACCAAGCAGTTGGATGCGCTCGGTCAGCATAAAATAGCCACTGGCACCAACAAAGTAATGGCCCGCAGAGCCTGGCTCATACGCCTCAATGCCTGAAACACGCGATGCTTCAGTGGCGCTGACCCCATAAAGGTGCTTATTTAACTCATGGCTATTGTAGGCATACCCTACTTCCGGAGAGACGCCCCAACGCGGGTGATTAAATCCATATTTCCAACTCACTTCGCCATATACCCCGTCCCTATCATGGGTCACGCCTTCGCCAACAGCCGCCTGAAAACGTCCGATAGGTGAATGGTATTGGTAGGCAAGCGCTGCCACAATCGATGCATCGCGCTTGTCGAGCTGGCTCAATTGCGGATCGTCGGTATCGGCAGGATCGAAACGACGAGGGTCATAGGTCGCTGATACGACGAGATTGTGTGTCGAGTCTTTCGGTGCCAGACGTGCGCCGGCAGTGAGACCGCGAAAGTAAAAGTGGTCGGTATCAAGGTTGACTGTCGGTACCACAAGTGGGTCGGTATCCGTGTCTTTGTACACCTGGGGTGAAAACGCGCCGATCACCCCTGCTGATACCCGCGTGTCTGCATAAACATTGCCGGAAGTCAGTGCCAACGCACACACTACCCAAGCCGTTTCTCTTGCTATATTCATCATCCTTTCCYTTATTGTTTAACGGCTGGCCAATGTAAGCCCAGTCCCCCTAGCTGGCAAAATAATCACCACCAGCATATATCACTAGCTTGAACACCCGCTGTCAATATATTGGCAAGACAGGCATACAAATCACTCAACAAAAATTATCGAAAAAACAAACAATTCTTTCACGCAAGATCGAGCAATGCGGTCTAACCTTATAAAAAGGAAAGGGAACATCCAGCCAACTTTGCGCCTTTTCTTTTCGAGTTATCAGACGATTTAGGGGGCAAGACCATGACTATTTTTGATCACTATCGTCAGCGCTACGAAGAAGCGAAAGACGAAGAAATGAGCCTTCAAGCATTCTTGGATCTATGCCGAGATGATCGCGGCGCGTATGCCAATGCCGCGGAACGTTTGCTGATGGCGATTGGCGAACCGGAAAAGGTTGATACTTCGCTCGACCCTCGGCTCAGCCGACTTTTCTCTAACCGTGTCATTTCACGTTACCCAACGTTCAAAGACTTTTATGGTATGGAAGATTCGATCGAGCAAATCGTCTCATACCTTAAACATGCCGCTCAAGGCTTAGAAGAGCGCAAACAAATTCTTTACTTACTGGGCCCTGTCGGTGGGGGGAAATCGTCATTGGCCGAGAAGCTAAAAAGCTTGATGCAGCAGATGCCGATTTATGTACTAACCGCCAATGGCGAACGTAGCCCAGTGAATGATCACCCATTTTGCCTGTTTGATGCGACTGAAGATGGCCACCTACTCGAACAAGAATATGGCATTCCACAGCGCTACGTTCAACATATTATGTCGCCTTGGGCCGCTAAGCGATTAAAAGAATTTGGCGGCGATATCAGCCAATTTAAAGTGGTTAAGCTCCGTCCCTCTATTCTCAATCAAGTTGGCGTTGCCAAAACGGAGCCAGGCGATGAAAACAACCAGGATATCTCTGCCTTGGTTGGTAAAGTGGATATTCGCCAACTTGAACATTATTCACAAGATGATCCTGATGCCTATTCTTACTCCGGTGCGCTTTGCCGGGCTAACCAAGGCATGATGGAGTTTGTCGAGATGTTTAAAGCACCGATTAAAGTGCTTCATCCCCTACTCACGGCAACGCAAGAAGGTAACTACAACGGTACAGAAGGGCTTTCGGCATTGCCATTTGACGGCATCATTTTGGCCCACTCAAATGAATCCGAATGGCAGTCATTCCGCAATAACAAAAATAACGAGGCCTTCCTCGACCGGGTTTACATTGTCAAAGTACCCTATTGTTTGCGAATTTCGGATGAAATCCATATTTACGACAAATTGTTGGCGACCAGTGAATTACGCCATGCGCCTTGCTCGCCAAGCACACTCGATATTCTGGCGCGCTTTACGGTATTGTCGCGCTTAAAAGATCCTGAAAACTCAAGCATTTATTCGAAGATGCGTGTGTATGATGGGGAAACACTCAAAGATACCGATCCAAAAGCCAAGTCTTACCAAGAATACCGAGATTTTGCTGGGGTCGATGAGGGTATGGATGGACTATCAACCCGTTTTGCCTTCAAGATTTTGTCACGTGTTTTCAACTTTGATCACGCCGAGGTCGCGGCTAACCCTGTGCATTTGTTCTATGTCCTGGAGCAGCAAATCGAGCGGGAGCAATTCCCACAAGAGGTCGCCGAGCGCTATTTAGAGCACTTGAAGGGCTACTTAATTCCTAAATATATCGAGTTTATTGGCAAAGAGATCCAAACCGCCTATCTCGAGTCTTACTCTGAGTACGGCCAGAATATTTTTGACCGCTATGTCACGTATGCCGATTTCTGGATTCAAGATCAAGAATTCCGCGACCCAGATACTGGTCAGCTGTTTGATCGTTCAGCGCTTAATGGCGAGTTGGAGAAAATCGAAAAGCCAGCGGGTATCAGTAACCCGAAAGATTTCCGTAACGAAATCGTTAACTTTGTGCTCCGTGCTCGAGCGAATAATGAAGGCAAGAATCCGGCGTGGACCAGTTATGAGAAGCTGAAAACCGTGATTGAGAAAAAGATGTTCTCCAATACGGAAGATCTGCTGCCGGTGATTTCGTTCAATACTAAGACCTCAAGCGACGAGCAGAAAAAACACGACGACTTTGTCGCCCGAATGATGGAAAAAGGCTATACCCGCAAGCAAGTTCGCTTGCTCGCCGAATGGTATTTGCGCGTGCGTAAATCGTCGTAGCCTACGGGTTGACGCAGATGACGGGAGAAAGTTATGGCGCATTTTATTGATCGTCGTCTCAATGGCAAAAACAAAAGCACTGTCAACCGGCAGCGCTTTCTACGCCGCCACAAGCGGCAGATAAAAGAGTCCATTGCCGACGCCGTCAACAATCGCTCGATCACCGATATCGAAAGTGGTGAGGACATTTCGATTCCATCACGCGACATCCGTGAACCCACGTTTCACCAAGGCAAAGGGGGACAGCGGGAGGCTGTCCACCCGGGTAATGACCAATTTAGTCCTGGCGATCGTATCGCTCGCCCACCGGGTGGCGAAGGCGGCGGCGCCGGTGAAGGGCAAGCAAGTCCAGATGGTGAGGGACAAGACGAGTTTGTTTTCCAAATTTCGAAAGACGAATACTTGGATCTGTTGTTCGAAGATCTCGAACTACCGAATCTAAAAAAGAACCAGATGGCGAAAATGGTGGAGTACAAAACACACCGCTCTGGGTATACCTCAAACGGCGTGCCTTCCAATATCGCTATCGTCCGTTCTTTACAAAATTCGCTTGCGAGGCGAACGGCGATGTCAGCCGGAAAACGCCGCGAGCTCGCTGAGCTTGAACAAGCACTCGGACAGATTCAACGTGCTGAGCCTGCTCAACCGTTAGAAGAAAAACGCCTCGAAGAAGAGATCGCGGCACTCAAAAACAAACTTGCTGCCGTGCCGTTTATCGACACCTTCGATTTACGCTACAAAAACTACGAGAAGCGACCTCAGCCAAATAGTCGGGCGGTGATGTTTTGCTTAATGGATGTGTCTGGTTCGATGGACCAAGCCACCAAAGACATTGCTAAGCGTTTTTATATTCTGCTGTATCTGTTTCTCTCACGGACTTACAAAAATGTCGAGGTGGTATTTATTCGCCATCACACGCAGGCGAAAGAAGTCGACGAACATGAGTTCTTTTATTCGCAAGAAACCGGCGGCACCATTGTGTCTAGCGCCCTGCGACTGATGGATGACATCATCAAAGACAGGTACAACCCGACAGAATGGAATGTTTACGCCGCTCAAGCCTCAGATGGCGATAACTGGGCTGACGACTCACCGGGCTGTCGCGAGTTGTTGCAAAAAACGCTGTTACCGGTGAGCCGCTATTACGCCTATATTGAAATAACACGTCGTGCGCACCAAACACTGTGGCGTGAGTATCAGTCACTCGCCGAAAGCCATGACAATTTTGCTATGCAGAACATTCGCTCCGCGGAAGAGATTTTCCCCGTATTTCGCGAATTGTTTAAGCGTCAGGTCGAAGCCTGACGCCATACCGGCATAGACGCATTTTATCAGGGAGGCATGGTATGGCTGTCACCAAAGGTAAACACAAGACTCCACTCCACGATGGGCCGGATTGGACCTTTGACCTGCTTGAGCAGTATCACAAGGAAATTAAACGGGTTGCCGAACACTACAAGCTCGACACCTATCCCAATCAAATCGAAATCATCGCCGCCGAGCAGATGATGGATGCTTACTCCAGTGTGGGAATGCCCATCAACTATAACCACTGGTCATTCGGCAAAAAATTTATTGAAACCGAGCGCAACTATAAGCATGGGTACATGGGGTTGGCGTACGAGATTGTGATCAACTCGGACCCGTGTATTGCCTACCTTATGGAAGAAAACACTATCACCATGCAAGCGCTAGTCATGGCGCATGCCTGTTATGGTCATAACTCTTTCTTTAAAGGCAACTATCTGTTCCAAACCTGGACCGATGCCGGCTCGATCATTGATTACCTGCTGTTCGCCAAACACTACATTAGCGAGTGTGAAGAAAAGTACGGCCTCGCGGAAGTCGAAAACCTGATCGACTCCTGCCACGCGCTGATGAACTATGGCGTCGACAGGTATAAACGTCCGCAAAAGATCTCACTTGCCGAGGAAAAAGCACGCCAGAAAGCACGAGAAGATTATCTGCAAACCCAAGTTAACGAACTGTGGCGGACCATCCCAGGCGGGAAAAAAGAGCAGGAGGCAGAAACGCGCCGTTTTCCATCAGAGCCACAAGAAAACCTGCTTTACTTTTTTGAGAAACATTCCCCACTCCTAGAGCCTTGGCAGCGCGAGATTGTGCGGATCGTCCGTAAAGTGAGCCAATATTTTTATCCGCAAAAACAAACGCAAGTGATGAACGAAGGTTGGGCGACCTTCTGGCATTACACTATTCTTAACCACCTTTATGATGAAGGCTTGGTCACGGATAGCTTTATTATGGAGTTTTTACATAGCCATACGAATGTGGTCGCGCAGCCGCCCTACAATAGTCAGTTTTATTCCGGCATTAATCCCTACGCGCTCGGGTTTGCCATGTTTCAGGACATTCGCCGCATGTGCGAAGAGCCAACCGATGAGGATAAATACTGGTTCCCTGACATTGCCGGCAAAGACTGGCTTGAGACGGTCCATTTTGCGATGGCAAACTTTAAAGATGAGAGCTTTATTAGTCAGTTCTTGTCCCCCAAGGTGATGCGGGATATGAAATTTTTTGCGGTCAATGACGACGATCGACAAAACTATATTGAAGTCACCAGCATTCATAATGAACAAGGGTATCGTCAGCTACGTGAAGACTTATCAGCACAATATAACCTGAGTAATCGCGAGCCAAACATTCAAGTCTTTGATGTCGATTTGCGCGGTAATCGTTCACTCACACTGAGGTATGTGCCGCATAACCGTATTCCGCTCGCCAACTCTCATGAAGAAGTGTTAAAACATGTCCACCGACTCTGGGGGTTTGAAGTGGTTTTGGAAGAAGAAACCAGCGAAGGACGTGGAAAAATTCTTAGCAGTTGTCCCAAGCGTCCCCAGTTTGATCCTGATATGTTAATGGGTAGCCATTAGGAACAGTCCCCAGCCTAAGGGGACATCCAGCGCCATTAAAAAGCCGCCCTGATGCTTTCATCACGGCGGCTTTTGTTATGCACGCTCAGGTTTATGTGCCTTTACGCCAAGACCTATGCTTCTTCTTCAGCCATGTGAGAGGCAATGGTCTCACGGTTACTAAACCATAAGCCCCCGCACTCACGTCCGTATTGTTTTACCCGGTCACCAATGGCTGGATGTTGGTTATTGGCCACCATTTCGCGTAGATCACTATAAAAGCTCAGCGCATTTTCACAGGCACGGCGGTCCATAAAGTAATAGCCCCCCACGCGTGAATAAATTTGGCGCATACCATTAATCGTCAACACATAGACTTTATTGCCAGAGAAGTGCGCCATGCCTTGGAACAAGCGATAATCGAAATGATTAAAAGCACGGCCCATACAAATACGCTCACACAGCTCAGGATCCTGCTTACCATATTTGTCCTGAATTTTTTTGACGTCTTTCAGAACTTCGCTTTTCTCATCAATCAGATCTAAGAACTGTTCAAAGCGCTCGCACTCAAGCACTTGTTGGCAGCGCTTAATAACCAAATCAATTAGGTCCAAGCAGTCTTGCGGGCGATTTTTAGCTGCATAACGCATATAGACACCGCTGATGTCTGTCCGCGCCGCAAGTAAATCCTCGAGAACCCCGTGCACGTCCTGCCCTTCCAGGGTCACCAGCGTATCAAGAATACTGAGCCCCGACGTTCGCATGTAATCATTGACCCGAGTAGGTTTGCCATGTTGAATGGTTAACCAACCATCGCGGGCGAGGCGCTGAAGCACCTCCCGTAACGTGGTGCGCGTCACGCCAATGAGTTCAGACAATTCACGCTCTGCGGGTAAAATAGAGCCCTTTGGGAAGTGATTGTTCCAAATACTTTCAATTATATATTTTTCAGCAAATGTTGCTGGGCTATCCGCCTTTATAACCATTGAATCTAAATTCCAATTTGCTTCTTGCTCTGATTAATAAGTCATCATACCACTAGTCATGAGTTGCAGAAACAGCTCTGTGATATCGCCACCAATCGCGTGACATCTGCTATCTTTTTGTACCAGATCAATGAAAATTTGGGCATAACTCGCAAAACTACGTCATACAAGATGTAACAAAATATGTCTAAGGCAAACTGGCGCACACTTACTGTCTGACAAGGCTATCCTTCGTTGCTCTGAACGGGTAACTCATACCGATAGTCGTACCGTCACTTTTAACTGTCACCCTCTCGCGTGCGAGCTTTATGGGCTCACCACACTAAGCGATGTAGCACGTAACTCGCCCATCCGTGCGCGTTAAGAGACATAGATAACAATGAGACTATCATTATGGCTAAGACCATTACGCTCAGCACCGCGTTTTTAAAGAACTTTCTCGGCAAAGCCCCTGATTGGTACAAGCTGGCCATTGTTGGCTTTTTAATTATTAATCCGATCGTTTTCTCGATTAACCCTTTCATGGCCGGTTGGCTACTGGTGGTCGAGTTTATTTTTACTCTGGCCATGGCGTTAAAATGCTACCCACTTCAGCCTGGCGGGCTATTGGCGATTGAAGCGGTCGCGATAGGGATGACCAGCCCAGATCAAGTTAAGCACGAGCTGGTAGCCAACGTAGAAGTTCTGCTGCTGCTTGTTTTTATGGTCGCCGGCATTTACTTCATGAAGCAGTTGTTGCTTTTTATTTTCACCAAAATACTACTGGGCATTCGCTCTAAAATTGCCCTTTCATTAGCATTTTGCAGCGCGGCTGCAGCGCTTTCGGCCTTCCTTGATGCCTTAACCGTGATCGCGGTGGTGATCAGTGTCGCCGTCGGCTTTTACTCTATTTATCACCGCGTTGCCTCGGGGAAGGAGCTTGGTGCCGCCCATGACCACACCTCAGATGACAGCTTAAGTGATGAGCTTAGCCGCAACGATCTGGAGAATTATCGTGCCTTCTTACGCAGTCTATTGATGCATGCCGGGGTGGGAACTGCACTCGGGGGCGTGATGACGATGGTCGGTGAGCCGCAAAACCTGATTATTGCCGATCAAGCTGGCTGGCATTTTGGTGAATTTATCCTACGCATGGCACCGGTGACCCTGCCCGTTTTCTTTGCTGGTTTGTTAACCTGCATAATCGTTGAAAAGTTTGGCTGGTTTGGATACGGGGCAAAATTGCCGAATAACGTGCTAAACATATTGGTCGAGTACGATAAAGTACAACGCGCCAAACGCACGCCACAAGATGTGGCCAAACTCGTGGTTCAAGCGTTGATCGCCGTTTGGTTGATTGCCGCCCTTGCCCTTCACTTAGCCGCAGTCGGCTTGATTGGTCTCAGTATTATTATCTTGGCCACCTCGTTTACCGGGGTAATCGATGAACACCATATCGGCAAGGCGTTTGAAGAGGCACTCCCTTTCACTGCGCTATTGGCGGTCTTTTTCTCAATAGTCGCGGTGATTATTGACCAGCACTTGTTTGCACCGGTGATTGATCTGGTGCTGTCATTGGAAGGCCATTTGCAACTTACCATGTTTTATGTAGCAAACGGCTTGCTGTCCATGGTGTCTGATAATGTCTTTGTGGGGACCGTCTACATCAATGAGGTGAAAACAGCGCTCCTCAATGGGGTCATTGATCGCGAGCAGTTTGATATGTTGGCGGTCGCTATCAATACAGGGACTAACTTGCCGTCCGTTGCGACCCCTAATGGTCAAGCTGCGTTTTTGTTCTTGCTTACTTCGACGCTGGCTCCCTTGCTACGCCTGTCATACGGGCGCATGGTGTATATGGCACTGCCCTATACCATTGTGATGGGCTTATTGGGCGTGATGGGTATCGAGTTCTTTTTGGTGCCAGCAACCGAGTGGATGCTACACCAAGGCTGGATATCTGAAACCATCCATATGACCCAACAAGCGATACCCAGTGCGCACTAACGCATTTCTATCATTGACCTTCGTCTCAACAAACGATTGAATAGCAAGGCTCTCAGTGTAGAGCCTTGTTTTTTATCAGGAGTGAGTTATGTGGCGCGCCTTAAATCAATTTTCTCGCAGCCGAGCGTCCTGGCTGTTGTTGCTTCTCTGTGTGGTTGGCCTCGAAGCAACCGCGCTGTATTTCCAACATGGCCAAGGACTTGCGCCCTGTGTGATGTGTATTTATGAACGTGTCGCCTTATTTGGTGTGGGCACGGCAGCGTTACTCGGACTGATTGCTCCCGAGGAGCCCTTTTGGCGCACCCTAGGGTTGCTGGCCTATGGCATCACCGCCGCTTGGGGGCTAAAGCTTTCATTAGAGCATGTCAGTTATCAATTCCCCGATCCTAACCAACTCTTTGGCCCCACCTGTGATGTGGCGGTAAACTTCCCTTCTTGGGCCCCTTTAAACCAGTGGCTGCCTCAGGTGTTTGAAGCGTCTGGAGATTGCAGTAAAGTGGTCTGGCAATGGTTAGGTTGGTCCATGCCACAATGGCTGGTGGGCATCTTCTCGGCCATGCTCGTGATCTGGGGGCTGGTGGTTATCGCCCAGTTTATCGGTCGCCCACCGCGTCGGATTTTTTCTTAATAACACGCGGCTATGCACTAAGCACTAGGCACTAGGCACCAAGATAACCGGATAAAAAAAGAAAACGCCGATTTACTCGGCGCTTTGCATGAGTTGATGGTCGCTTACTGAATGACACAACTGACGTATTAACGGCCGATCTGCGGCGCTAAATACCCCGGGGTCAAGCCGCTGGGGGTCGCTCCAGTACACGGCCTGATGCTGTTTCAACGTTAATGGCGTATCCAGGATCTCGCACCAATAGCTGCACAGTAAAATCACCTTGTCGCCATAATCGTATTCGGTTTCGACGATGGGTGCGCCGACGTTGATTTCAACGCCGAACTCTTCAAGCCATTCACGCTTAAGTGCCTGCTGGTCGGTCTCGCCTTGCTCGACTTTGCCGCCAGGAAATTCCCACCAGCTGATAAACTGCGAATCTGGCTGTCGTTGCGCCACTAAAACGTGGTGACTGTGCGTGGCCACACCGGCCACTACGCGAATTGCAGTCGTCTGCGCTGCTGATATCATCCGATTAACGCCCGCAGCATTTTTTGAACTTAGCGCCACTACCGCACGGGCAGGCATCATTACGGCCAACCGATTTAAACGGATTCACCTGATGCGCGCCGTGCGTTCCTTGTTGTGCTTCATCGGCCGCTTTCGCGACTTCTTGGATCATAAGATCTAATTGCTCAACATATTGGCCAGGCTCAACATCAATCCCTACCTCTTTCATTTGCGCTAAGGTACCGGCCTCGTCATGCAGTAGCAGCATAGTAGTCACTAATGCGGAAAGCATGCGGCGGCTACCATCATTGAGTGTGACATCATGCCAATGCGGCTCAATATGGGGCCATACGGCAAGAAACCCTTCTGAAAAGGCTTGTGCGAGCTCGCCGCGCATCGCAATCATTAACGCGTCAGGCAAGGTGTAAGCATTACGCATCAACGCATGATATTGCTGCTCCAGGTGCGCGAGTATGGCCTGCTTGTCCTTGTCATTAAGCGCCACGACTTCATCGTCTTCAACCCCGGCAGTCACTAACACCGACAACCAAGTATCTGGGTCCATCGGCACAGGACAAATGTTGGCAGCCAGCAGCGCCCCTTCAACAAAACTGGCCGGCATGCCGTCCCAGTCATCAGAGAGTGTCATAAGTGTTGACATAAGGTTTCCTATTTTATGAATTCTGTTTGCGCACGCGCGTTATCGAGCGCTCTGGCTATCTCATCAGCGCGATTAAGGACGCGAATAACCTTAAAGCACGCGTCAGCCTGCGGATAATACTGACGCAAATACTTAAACCATTGCTTAATGCGGTTAGGGAAATACACCGCCTTGTCTCCTTGGCGCTCCTGTGCGCTATAGCGCACTAACAAGGCCAACACCGCAGGCCAATCCATGGGCTCAACATTGTCACGAATATGTTGACCCAAGTTGGGCATATTTAGCGCGCCACGGCAGACCATTAATGTGTCACAGCCTGTAAGTGCTTGGCACTTAAGCGCGTCATCCCGTCCCCAAATATCACCGTTTGCCGTTACAGGGATCGCAAACTGTTGGTTAATCTCCGCAATTAAATCCCAACGAATCGTCCCTGCCTTGTAACCGTCGCGCTTGGTACGGCCATGGACCACTAGCTCGTCGGCTCCTGCATCATTAACCGCTTGGGCAATGTCTAAATAGTCATCCAGATCATTGAATCCTAAACGCACTTTTGCACTCACCGTATGTTCAGGCGCGACGCTTTCACGCACCGCTTTCACCACCTCGTAGATATGCTCAGGCGTCTTTAATAACGCTGCGCCGCCGCGGTTGCCATTCACCGTTTTAGAGGGGCAACCAAAGTTAATGTCGATCCCTTGCGACCCTAACTGAATCGCGTGCTGCGCGTTACTGGCCATCGCATCAACATCTTGCCCCAGTAGTTGGACCCGAACCGGCGTCCCCGCATCGGTAAAGCCACCTTGATGTAACTCAGGGCAGAAGCGATAAAAGACTTTTTCCGGTAAACGCTGATCCACCACACGCACAAACTCAGTCACGCAGAGATCATAGTGATTAATCTCAGTCAGTAGCTTGCGCATTAAGGGATCAAGTACGCCTTCCATGGGGCCTAATACAATGCGTGGTGATTGATAATTCGTTTGACTCATGCCGTACCTTTACCGTTAAGGCGCGCTATTTTGCCAGCTTTTCCCTCAAATCGCAGCACACAAAAAAAGCCAGTCATCTTTTGACTGGCTTTCAAATGGTTAGCGAGTATCACTCACGCTTAGCCTTCTTGTTTGGCTGCCTTAACCATGGCTTCTAGCTGTGGATAGGGTAGATAGCCAGGTGCAACTTGATCGCCAATAATCATCGCTGGTGTACCACGCAACCCAAGCTCCATGAAGGCGCGGTAATTGTCAGCTACCGCTTCTCCGGTTCGCTCTTTGCCCGCAAGCAGTGATTCGGTATCGGTTTTTTGCGCAATTTTCTCTAAAGAACGTGCATCATGCATACCGCGCTTTTTCATCAATAATTCATGAACCTGCGCAAAGGCCTCAGGTTTTTCCAGCCACACATTCATCGCATACACGGCAGAGTTGGTATCAAGCGATTCGATATTCTGCTGTTTTAGCGGCACGGCAATATTAATCACCTTCACATCGTCGTGGGCGGCAACCAGTTTCTGTAGCTCGTCTTCAAGCTTTTTACAGTATGGACAGTTGTAGTCCATAAAGTTAATCACGGTGACCGTCGGATCCTCCGCGCCAATCCAGCTATGGGTCTCAGACTCAAACCAGTCTCGGCGCGCGGCGAGGTTTTGTTTTAATGTCTTTTGCTGCTCAACATATTTTTGCAAGCTTTGGTTAAGATTCGCAATCAGCGCAGGGTTCGCTTCGAGCAAATCGACGATTTCATCCAGCTGTGTTTGCTCCGTATCAGATAGCGTATTAGCACTCACCGGAAAAGCCAGCATAAGAAGCACCAGCCAAGGTGCAAAAAAACGAGATAGGGACATTCGGTTTCCTTTTTTAGCGTTTGTCGTCATCACAACATTCTTAACCATAGGCCAACCGGTGAGGTAAAGCCTGTTGTTATCGCGGTGATTTTTCCTTGCTCAACCACCATTACCGTCGGCGTCACTTTCACTGACAATCGACGTGAGAGTTGTCCATCTGGATCATTGACGACCGAAAAATCGTAACCATGATGAGCAAGGTATCCATTTACTTTTTTCGTTGAGCCCGAGCGTAACGCGATCGAGACCACCTGCGCATGATCACTCAACCAATCTACCGAGGGAGTCACAAAACGGCACACACCGCACCAACTCGCCCATACATAGATAAGCACGGGTTCGTGCTGCGACATGGCGAGCAAATCCTGTTGGCGGCCATCCAGCAAGCGGACCGTGTCCACAGGAAACTGACTGGTGTCGATATCACGGCTTCGCCACCAATCGACGGCAGTGCTAGATATCAGCACAAACACGATGAGCCAGCACACGTCACGCGCACCACGTTTGACCCGCTCACGCCACGGCCGTTTCATTTTACTGCTCGTCATGGTTTTTTTGCCTGCTCAAGCGCGCTCATGACGGTCTTATCGGTCAAAATTACCGGCAGTGCAATGCCGTTTGGTGCACCTGGACCATAAACAATATTAAACGGCACACCATAGCGCTGGTGCTTTTGTAAATATTGCGTCACACGTTCACTGGGTCGGGTCCAGTCACCTTGCATTGCTACCACATTAGACGCGGTAATGGCATCATAAACGGGCGATTGCAATATCACACCCACTTTGTTGGCATGACAGGTAATACACCAATCCGCGGTGACATCGACAAACACCAGCTTGCCCTGGTCCACCGCTTGAGCGATCACAGCTTCATCCAACGCCACCCAATCCGGATCTGAGTTCATCGGCGTTGCCCAACGCTCTGCCGTCAAGGAGGCGCCAACAATCGCTAATACCATAACGGCCAATAGTCCAGCTGCGCCTTTAATCGCGGCCAGCTTACCAAGGGTACGATATGTCAGCCACACACTGGTAGTAAGCAACAGTGCCCCCACTGCGATAGCGCCAACAACGCCCAGATAAGGCATCCACAGCCAGAATAGCCACACCGTGGTAGCAACCAGCAAGAGCGCAAATACCCGTTTCACGTGATTCATCCACGGACCCGGTTTAGGCAGCGTGCGAGTTAATCCAGGGAAAACCGCCACAAGCAACCACGGCAGCGCCATCCCGACCGCCAGCGCGGTAAAAATCAGCCAGAGCGCGGTCAAGGATCCCCCCAGTGCATATGCCACCGCAGTGCCTAAAAAAGGTGCCGAGCATGGTGTGGCTAGTAAGGTGGCAAATACCCCTTGGACAAAGTGACCGCTTGTTGTGTGGCCACCGCGTGTCGCAAGCCAAGTTTGCCAGCTTGATGGCAAATCAATACGCAGCACATCAAACAAGCTCAGCGCGAATAGCCAAATGACCAGCGTCATGACGCCGATAAAGATTGGACTTTGAAACTGGACGCCCCAACCCACGGCTTGCCCCGTTAGCTTTAATGTCATCAGCAGCCCAGCTATCGCCCAAAACGACACCAGAATACCGGCAGCTGAGGCCAGAAACTGGCTACGAACCGCCCGACGGGTGGCATTCGGGTTGGCGACAATGCTGTTAAGTTTGAGTCCAAGTACAGGGAGCACACAGGGCATCACGTTCAAAATCAGCCCCCCCAAGAGGGCAATGCCACCAATCACCCAAACAGATAATCCGGCTTGCGACGCGACACTTCCGGCACGCACTGTGGTGCTGTGCTCAGCCAGAAGCTGCTCATCAATAACAGTGACTTGAATCGGTTTACCGGTCAGCTTGGGGGTTTCTATCCAATTGGTGACATCAAAGGTCGCGGTCAGGGTGTCGCCATCACGGTGGAGACTGGGTACACCAAAGGTGTCATCAATAACCGCCTCGCCATCCACCAGCATATCTGGCTGTTGCCAAGCTTGGTTACCGGTGACAGTGACGGCGAGCTGCTGCTTGTTAGCATCCCAGACCGCAGACTCAACCTGCACACTAGGTAGCGGCTTAGGCACCTGACTCATCGCTTGGTTGAACTGATACATCCGCTCACCATCAGCCTTCAGTGCGCTGGGCGTCACGTCGAGCGAGATGGGGTAGTCAGTGATCACGCACACACTGGTGCACGAGGACAAGCGCAAGGTAGCATCCAACGAAACCGGCTGTTGCCATGTATCAACCTTGAAGGTCAGTGGGAAAGTCACTTGCCCTTTGTAGCCCAACATGGTCAAGCCAAGTAACTCATGGCGCTCAGGTGCCGGCCAATGCCAGATAATATCATCCAAGTTTTGGCTATCGTTAATGATAAGCTCTGGGGCGACCCCGCCCTCGCCTGGCGAGCGCCAATAGGTTTTCCAATCGCCTTGTAAACGGACGGAAAGCAAGCCATCGAGGTGGTGAGTCTCTGGATTACCTTGACCAGTGAGCGCTAAACGCGCCTCAACGGGGGGGTGATCAGGGTTAGACAGCCAACCTGTATCGGGCGTATTTGCCAGTACAGAAGGGCTGAGTAACAGTAAACATAAAGACAAAAGCGGTAGTAAGACCAAAGCTTGCCATACGCTACTTGGTGTTACGCTGCGCCAATAGTGATTGATTCGAGTCATAAATCTGTTCCTTGTTGAAAATAAATACGCCATGGAAAGAAAAGGCGCTTTATTCTCGGAACACACAAAAGCAAAGATGCCGCCGTCGATACGTGGGTGGGTCATGTGTGGGTAATACCACCGCGAGGCTGACGGTTGCCATAACGGCAAGCAACACAATCAACCACCAAAGTGGAGAAGGCAGCCAATCCAGGGTCAGAACAGAAGGATGCATCAATTGCTCAGACAGCGAACATTTCTTGCCCACTGTATTGACCTCATCACCATGCTCTCCCAAGTTGCCAACTTGGCAGGCAGCTTGCGCCCCTGATTGCAGGCTAAGCTGATTTTGCAAGGCACACACTGCCAGAACCCATAACGCTATCGCGAGGGCCCAGCCAGCTTTAGAACGACGCGTGTACCTTTGCATCCCACCTCCTGTCGAGTTGGCACTCATTATGCCCCACGCTCGAAAATAAACAATGGGTTAGCCTTGATGCCAGGCAAACGGGAGGCTAACGGTTCGCATCCCTATCTTGGCCGCGTGGTAAGCTGAATATGATCTTCCCAGTCAATCACATCAATTTCATACACCACGCTGTCTTTGACCGAAATACCCGCTTTGTGCATTGCCGCTTTTGATCCGGTGATCAGCGGGTGCCAATCAGGTAGCGGTTTATCTTCTGCCAACAAACGATAGGCACAAGTTTCTGGCAGCCAGTAAAACTCGTCGATTTTGTCGCGGGTAAGCTTCAAACAGGACTCTTCATACGAGAAACGATTAGGATAGTCTTTGCATGAGCAGGTTTTATCATCCAACAAACTGCAGGCAACGTTGGTATAGTAGAGTTCATCAGTTTCTTCATCGATCAACTTATGCAAACAACAACGGCCACAACCGTCGCATAACGACTCCCACTCCTCATCGCTCATTTGCGCTAAGGTTTTTTGTTGCCAAAAGGGCGTGCTCATGATGCTGGCTCTCTTTTTATAATAAAACCGCGCGGAGCGGCAAGACATTGCGCCGCTGTTATAACCATCATAGCGATAAAGTGCAAGCAGGCATTGGGATGGGTTGGAGAGTGTACAGCCGAATGATAAAGTGCCCGCCCCTGCACATTGAGGAAGCCGACAATATGCCCACTGCATCGACATTTTCGTGCCGTCTAGGCTGTGGCGCCTGCTGCATCGCGCCTAGTATTTCATCTCCCATTCCAGGTATGCCTTATGGTAAACCTGCAGGCACTCGCTGTGTGCAGCTCGATGACAACAATTTATGCCAGCTTTTCGGTACGCCCGACCGCCCAGGCGTTTGCGCCGCATTTGACGCCGACCCGGATGTCTGTGGCGATCATTACCAACAAGCGCTCGACAACTTGATATATCTGGAAGCGGCGACATAAAAAAGCGCTACCTCACTACAAGCTAGCGCTTTTATCATATTGGCTTGTTTTTACCGCAGTACTAGCCTTTCTGTATTATTGGCGCTTTTCTGCAGAATTAGCTTTGGATACCCACAATCAGCCAAGGCGCATTGGCTTGGGACAAGTCACGCTCAAGATGCCAGATATCAGTAATATCTTCTTCGACACCCTCCACACGGTCACAATAACGGCCGGTGAATTTTAAGCTTAACTGTGCGCGACGGCTGTCGTGATCAGCACGGACAATCTCTGCATCGACGTACATCACTTCGGTATGTTGCTCAGTACCTAAGCGCGCGCGTTCTGCCGCTAAGTCGTTGTATAGCTCAGGGGTGACGTATTCTTGGATCTTTTCTAATTCATTGTGGTTCCATGCACCTTGCAAAATACGATAGTGCTCACGCGCACCACTTAAAAAACTTTGCATATCGAACTGTGGCGGAAAGTTAAACGGCACATCATTTTGCGTGTCGGCACCAAAGCCACCTGTCGCAGCCCTGCTTGAGCTATCAGCCGCATGGTTTCGAAAGGCATTAGGTTGCTGATGATAATAACCTTTACTCTCACCCGCATAGGCTGGCCCTTGTGCTTGGGCCCCCGCCTTCGCTTGCGTCAGTCCGCGTAAAAACTTCAGTGCAAAGTAGGCAATCAGACCCATGATCAGGATGTCCATAAACTGGATCCCCTCAAAGGCACCGCCAAAGAAGGCCGCGAGCAGGCCACCAGCAAGCAAGCCACCCAGCAGACCACCCGCGAGCCCTTTTTTGCCGCTTTTGGTGGTATTTTGCTTGAGCGTGTTAGTGTTTGTGGTGTTATTTTTTGGCGCTGGCGCCGTTTTGAAGCTTTTACCAAAGGACTTGCCGCCGCCAAAGCGCTTCGCTTCTGCATAAGGCGCTGTGACAACAAAGACAAACATCAAAGCTGCAACAGAGAGTAATTTTTTCATGATCGCATCATCTGTGGTTTAAGACGCTTCTCATGCTAGAGTCTTTACCGATGAAGTCAATTAAAGGGGGGAAAGAAATTGTTACCAAACATCACCTCTCCGCCGTTGTTTTTGCGCGTTAAGGAACCATTTGACGCCACTGCACTCCAAGCCATTATCTAACTTAAAGACACATACAGGCCCGAACCATGAATGATACACACAGCAAACTCGTCGGTTACCTACTCTGGATCTTTGGTTTTCTTGGTTCACACCGCTTTTATTACGGTAAACCGGTGACCGGCACTATTTGGTTTTTTACTCTAGGGCTGTTTTTAATTGGTTGGATTGTCGATTTGTTCTTAATTCCGGCCATGGATAAAGAAGCCGACCTTCGTTTTCGTAGCGGTTCGACTGACTTTACCATTGCTTGGCTTTTACTGACTTTTCTAGGGGTCTTAGGCATTCACCGTATGTATATGGGAAAGTGGATCACGGGGATTATCTACTTGTTTACGGGGGGCTTTTTCTTAGTCGGTATTCTCTACGACTTTTGGACCTTGAACGAGCAAGTCTCGATTAAAAACATGCAAACCTTTTCGTAATCATCGCTAATCCCCCGCTAACGTTATGACGGCGCAATCTTTAATGGGTTGCGCCCTCGCCTCGCATTGCTAGTATAACGCGCTGACCGCCTTGCTAAAATGGACCAATGCACTCATGAGCCAACAGTTTCAACTTTTGCGCGAGCGACGCTTTTTGCCTTATTTTATTACTCAGGCACTGGGCGCCTTTAACGACAACGTTTATAAAAACGTATTGGTGATTATGGTCGCGTTTGCCTCCGCAGATCAGCTCCCTATGGATGCCACCTTATTTATCAATGCGGCTGCCGGGCTGTTTATTCTTCCCTTTTTCTTGTTTTCAGCGTTTGCCGGTGAGCTTGCCGATAAACACGATAAAGCGTGGATTATGCGACGAGTAAAGTGGCTGGAAGTGCTGATTATGTCTTGTGCAGCCGTCGCACTGTATGTCCAAGCATGGATCGTCCTCTTGGCTCTCTTGTTTTTAATGGGCACTCAATCGGCCTTTTTCGGTCCGGTGAAATATGCGCTGTTACCGCAAACCTTGAGTGATAAAGAGCTGGTCTCTGGCAATGCGTTGGTAGAAACGGGGACATTTTTATCCATTCTGCTCGGGACATTATTAGCGGGCTTTATCGCCCATCATCCTGATTCCAATCTTATTGCGGGGATTGCGGTACTCGTCTTTGCTTTACTGGGGGTGCTCTCCGCTCATGCTATCCCCCCCGCGCCAGCAGGTAACCCCGGACTCAACTTACGCTACAAACCCGTATCACTGATGCGGCAAACCTTGCGCTTTGCGCGTAAAGATAAGGTAACCCTGCAAGCGATACTAGGCATAAGCTGGTTTTGGTTTTTAGGCGCAAGTTATCTCACACAATTTCCGAAATACACGGCACTGCTCGGGGGCGGTGAAACAGGTGTCTCGTTTTTATTGACGCTATTTTCGATTGGGATCGCGGTCGGCGCATTATTGTGCGACAAACTCTCTGGCCATCGTATCGAACCTGGGATTGTGCCATTGGGCAGCATCGGTTTAACGGTGTTTGGACTGCATCTATTTTTTGCTACTCCGGCCAGCCCGACACCTCACGCCGATTTGCTCGCTTTTGTCACCGACCCGGCGTTAACTTGGGTGTTTATTGATCTGCTGATGATCGGCGTTTTTGGTGGCATATTTATTGTGCCCCTGTATAGCTTGATGCAACAACGCGCCGATAAAGCCGCACGTGCGCGTGTGATTGCCGCGAACAATATCTTTAATGCCTTGTTTATGGTGGCCAGTGCCATACTGGGGATCACCATGTTGGTGGTCGTTGAGCTCTCGATTGCGGAATTTTTCCTGTTGCTCACTTCACTCAATCTGGTGGTCGCACTTTACGTCAGTAAGCTCGTGCCTATTTTTGCTCTACGCTTTTTTACCTGGATGATCACGCACACCTTATACCGTGTGACGCACAAAGATCTGCACCATATTCCGGACAAAGGGGGCGCACTGCTGATTTGTAATCATGTCAGTTACATGGATGCCCCTTTACTCGCGGGCGCCTGTCATCGCCCTATACGCTTTGTGATGTTTGAAGACTTATACAAGATCCCGGTTCTCCATTGGTTTTTCCGCACCTCAAAAGTGATCCCCATTAGTCATCGTGGCCGCACAATTCGTACCGCGATGAATGAGATCCAACGTGCGCTGGATAATGGCGAAGTCGTGCTCATTTTCCCTGAAGGACACCTTACTTATGATGGGGAGGTTGATCAGTTCCGCCGGGGTATGGACATGATATTGCAACGCTCACCGGTCCCCGTTGTGCCCCTTGCATTGCAAGGATTGTGGGGCAGTTACTTCAGCCGCCATGGCGGCAAAGCGATGTTAAAGCTTCCAAAACGGTTTTGGTCTAAGGTGACGGTTGCCGCCGGGCCAGCGGTTGAACCTGAGCAAGCAAATGCTGACTATTTGCGTGACGAAGTGATTCGCCTCCAAGAAGATAACGCTTAACTCTTCATATAAGCTTGCGCCCATTGGGCCAAAGCGTGACGGGACGGTTTGATTTGGCCGTCTTGTTGCGTCTCAGGCCAACAAAGGTAATGTGCCGGGCGCTGATACGGCGCCAGTGAGGCACAATGCTCGGCCAACACTCGGGGCGAAAAAGGGCTCGCGCTCTGCACAATGGCTAGTGGGCGATGACCGAATTCGCGATCGACAATCGGGACAACCATCGCTTGCGTCACGCCTTTCAAACGCTGTAAATGCGCTTCGATCGCTTCAGGTTGAACATTCTCGCCGCCGCAAATAAATTGATTATCTAGACGTCCGACAACGCGTAGTACCGACACCGCCTGCTGGGTCTGCCAACGACCGAGATCCCGCGACGCAAGGCCTTGCTCGGCATCTAAGGGGTGTAGCTGGCCCGCTTGCCAATATCCCAAAGCTAACGTCTCACCACGATGGATAATCTCACCATCGTCACGTATCTGCACATCACGATAAGGCAGCGGCGCGCCGACATCATCTTGACCATCGGCACGCTTTAACGTCACGGTTGATGCCGTTTCCGTCATACCATAGCCGCACCAGCAGGCAATGCCCATCGCTTCGGCGTCTTGGGTTAAAGCGGTAGGGATCGCCGCACCGCCTAATAATACATGGGCCAAACGCCGTGGTTCGGCCTCGTCCTTCAATGCGGGCAAGACGCGATAGAGCTGGGTTGGGACCAGTGATGCATGGGTCACCCGTTTTAACGCATTGACTAAGTGCTCCCCTCGACACGGATAAATGCCAAGCTCCCCCCCGGCTAACAACCAACGCCACACAATGGCAAGACCAGAGACGTGATAAAGCGGTAAAGAAAGCAACCAACGATCCGGCGTTTGAGAGGCACGGACGCCTGTAAACGGTAACCGCTTTGTCAGACCGGCAGCACTGGCAAGATGCTGACGCCCGCCGTGTACCACCGCTTTGGGCGCGCCAGTCGATCCTGACGTCAAGGTAAGGGTTAACGGCATGTCGATATGCCAAGGCGCCATATTGCGTGCCGATTGCGCGTCAGGCACCGATTGGTGAGCGTGGGCCCATTGAAAAGGACCTAGATTATCGAGCACTGCCGTTTGTACATCCGCACTTAATGCCTGATTTAATACCAAGGTTTGTTTACCGGCTTGCCAAGCAGCCAACAAGGTGACCACCAAAGACTGCAGGGCATCGTGGCTATTTAATACCACCACTGGCGCATCATTGAACGTCCGCTGCTGGGCATCGACTAAAGCACGCAACGCCTGCCATGTGAGGGGGGTCTCGCTATCTATCGCGATGGCATCAGGCGCGTCAGCCGCCCAGTAACGCCACGGCCAGGTGTTAAAAGCAAAGCATGGCGACGTCACAAGGTATTGACCCAAATTAACGGCTGGTCATCGAGTGGAATCAAAGGCTGATTGGCGCCAGGCCAGGTTCGATCCAGCTGTTGTTCAAACACGCCCAAGGTATCGAGCCCAGGCACAACATTCGGGGTGAGCGAGCTGGCAACGCGCGATAATTGCGTCAGTCCCAAGCTGGTTTCAAGTGATGAGCTAATGACGGCTATTTTACCGAGTGCGTGTGCGCGTGTAACGGATTGACTCACCTGCGCGAAATCACCCATCATTGTTGGTTTGATCACCCAAGTCCTTACATGATCACTTTCTTTTAACCCTGTGTCGTCGCTATCTCGCAAGGTTTCATCCCATGCTAATGGCACCCCTAATGCCTCTGCTTGAGCAAGAGACTGATAAGGATCACGACAGGGCTCTTCAATCCAGCTTATTCGCGCTTGATGCGCCTGACTCAGACCACACCAAAAGGCCGCAAGTTGTTCAGGCCGCCAACGACGATTGGCATCAAGACGCAACTTAAGGTGAGGAATGGCATCGAGCAACGTGGTCACCATTAAGCGATCACGCGCCACTTCATACTCACCCACTTTAACTTTGGCTTCATCGGATGGATCATCCGAGTGCGGGCCACCCGAGTGCGGGCCACCCGACACATGTCCCAGTGCGGCGAATAGCGCGTCCGGATCCCCGGTACACACGGGCACCGTCTGAAACGAGGACGGGGTCGGCAAGCGTTGATCCAACTCCGCTTGGGCAATGCTTAACCCCCATGCAACCGAAGGTGGCAATTGGGGCATGGCGATATTACGGTGATCACACCAAACAGCAGTCGCGGCAATCAGAGCGTGCCGTGCTTCGGCGAAGGTTTCCTGACTAAATCCAGGCAAAGGGGCAATTTCGCCCCACCCGCGTTGTGCGCCTTCGCTTAATTCCACCACCAAGCCTTCACGCTGGGTTAAACGCTGGTCACGTAAAAATAGACCGGCAGTGACCGGCAAGGTGTATTGATATATCCGTGCCTGTCTCATAAAGACCTCTATGGATTGCGTGGGAAACGATCAAACTCTGGCCGACGTTTCTCGTTAAAGGCATTTCGCCCTTCTTGCCCTTCGTCGGTCATGTAAAACATCATGGTGGCGTTGCCGGCTAATTCTTGAAGTCCGGCTTGACCATCGCAATCGGCATTGAGTGCCGCTTTTAAACACCGCAATGCCATTGGGCTATGCTGCAGCACCTCGCGACACCAGCGTACGGTCTCTCGCTCGAGCTCGTCCAAGGGCACCACTGTGTTGACCAGTCCCATGTCCAACGCTTCTTGCGCATTGTAAAAACGGCAAAGGAACCAGATTTCACGCGCTTTTTTCTGCCCCACAATCCGCGCCATATAAGAGGCACCCCAGCCGCCGTCGAAACTGCCTACTTTGGGGCCTGTTTGACCAAATTGGGCGTTATCGGCCGCAATGGTTAGATCACACATCATATGCAGAACATGACCACCACCGACAGCATAACCGGCAACCGCGGCAATCACAGGTTTGGGACAGGTGCGGATCTGACGCTGGAAGTCGAGCACATTCAGGTGATGAGTGCCTTCGTCGTCTTGATAGCCGCCATAATCACCACGTACCGATTGATCGCCCCCAGAGCAAAATGCTTTTTCGCCTAAACCGGTCAGAATGATCACGCCTACTCGGCTGTCATAGCGCGCATCAGCGAGCGCTTGCATCATTTCTTTAACGGTTTGCGGACGAAACGCATTACGAACCTGAGGGCGGTTAATGGTGATACGCGCAATACCATCGGCGGATTTGTGATACAAAATATCGCTAAACGTTAGCTCAGTCGGCATCCAGTCAATGGGTGCATACAGTTCTTGTTCGGTCATTCCCGGCGTTACAGCCATGGCTTTCCCCTTAATTGGTTGATGGGGTACAAGGCCCCGAAAATTGGAAGATAAAAATCGTTACGCTGATAACCGGTCGTTATCTGATAGCACCTGCACAAACGACGACGGATTGGCCCAATGACAATTATGTCCCGCCCCTTTTATCAAAGTGAAGGGGATCCCGGTTGTGCGCTGGAGCGAGTGGGCCAACGAGATAAACTTAGGATCTTGCTCCCCACAAAGGTAGTCAATCGACAACCCTTGTCGCAACGCATCACCTAATGCGGGACGCAGATCAGCTTGCCGACCGAGCGATGTGGCATCGAGCATAGCGGCAATCGCGGGCCCATGGTTGTCACCACGCACTGTCATCAGTTTGGCGCGCTGCGTCGCATCAAGGGATTGAAACACCGATTGCTGATACCAATCGTTTAATACCATCGAGAGCGGCTCATGCGTAAAGCGCTGAGCCCAGGCTTGATCGTGGGCCAACCGTTGATGACGTTCATGGCGATGCAGTAAACCAGGGTGTCCCGCTTCGAGGAATACGCCCTGCCAACGAGCTGGATACGCGGTGGCTAAATGCATCGCGATGCGTGCACCAAGCGAATACCCCACTAAATACGCTGGCAGATTCCCCCACACCTGGTCACAGGTCTGGCGCACCGCGTCGACAGTAGTGGCAAAATCAACGCTTGGACAATCAACACTGTCACCATGGCCGGGTAAATCAAGACAGAGCCAGTGACAGGCTTTTAAGCGCGAGGTAACACCTTGCCAATCTTGTTGACTCCCCAGCAAACCGTGCAAAAAAACCACCTTGGGACCGTCCACCTTGCCCCCCTGCTGATACCCCAGCATCACCCCTCCTGCGCTGCCATATTGGCAAGTTGCTCTGTTAAGATTTTCCCCGCTTCACCCGCGGGCGTCACCACTTCAATCACATCAGTCCCTGGTGTATTAAACGCTTGGACGAGCGCAGCCGCGAGATCAGATTCGCAGGTTGGTTGTTGATAGTTCAGGGAAAACTGCGCGGCAACCTGCTCAAACCGCAGACCGTGCGGCATGCGATAATAGGCGTCACAAAGCTGCGGATCGACTGGCAAGGAATCAAAAATGCCGCCGCCATTGTTATTGAGGATAAGCATGGCTGCCGGGGCAGCCGTCTCACGCCATAGTGCAAGACTATTAAGATCGTAAAGCGCGCTCGTGTCGCCAAGCACCACCAGCATCGGCTGACGTCGGCATCGCTGAACGCCTGCAGCGCAGGCAAATAGCCCGTCAATGCCTGACGCACCGCGATTGGCAAACACCGGATAGGCGCCAAGTTGCGACCAAATATCCGCCAAACGAATCGCTAGGCTGTTGCCGATAAAAATATCGACGTGCTCGGGAAGCATCGTGGGTAATTGTTGGAATAAGCGGTGCTCTGACAGCAATGAGGGAGAGAGCCTGTCAGTCGCTTTCTCCATCTGTGCTCTCGCCTCATTCGTCAATGTTTGTTGCCAAACAAGGGGCGAGTCCGCCGACGAAGTGAGCCCTTCAGACGTTGAGCACGCCGCACTCACCTGGTCAGTCAGTGCATCAAGCCATAACGACCAGTGGCGCTTGTCGACAACACACTGTTCAACCGCTCGATGATGAGGATCAAGTGGCTGCGCATTATCCGTCACCAACCAATATTGCGCAGAGGTTTGCGCCAACCATTGTCCCAAGCGTTTTGACACTAAACGCCCGCCGAGCTGGATCACCCATTGCGCCTGAGACAACTGCGCCTGCAAGTTGGGATGGTTTAACCAAAGATCGTAGCCAGGTGCTGTGCTCGTGATGCCCGATTGCGGGTCGGCTAATACCACCGCATTCAGCGCTGTGGCTAAGCGGTTAACCGATGCTGATAATCCGTGCGGCAGCGCACCCGCCACAATCACCGTTTTTACGGGGCGATCGGATGGCAAACTGGGCGGGAGGCTATCTCGCTCTATCGGCGTAGAAAACCGTCCATGATGGCGCGTATAGCTTTGTTGACTTTGATACCAGTTAGCAATCGGCGCACGGATCTCAGCCTCAAGCGCTGCATCTCGTTCGCCATAGAATGGCTCTCGAAACGGGCAATTAATATGCACACTGCCACCACGTGCCGCTTGATGGGCAAGCACCTGATCCACCTTGGTCAATAAAGCACTCAGTGGCATCCCCGCGTCTGGCGTAGGTAAATCCAGTTGGGCAGTAACATGGGACGAAAACAGATCGCGCTGCACAATCGCTTGGTTCGCCCCGCAATCGACCAATTCAAACGGACGATCTGCAGACAGAATAATTAATGGCTCACCGGTTAACCCGCTCTCGACTACCGCAGGCAAACAATTCGCCACCGCGGTTCCGGAAGTGACAATCACTGCCACCGGTGCCTGTCCGGCTTTGGCTAAGCCTAAGGCAAGATAACCAAGACCACGTTCATCAAAGTGACAATGTAAGGTCACCGGACGCTGAGGGTGCTGACTTTGTTTCACGGCGGCCAGTGTGAGCGGCGTCGATCGCGATCCTGGGGCAATACAAATATGTTTGACGCCCAAGCGCGATAACTCGTCGATAAGGGTTTCGGCCCATATATGCGTGAGTGTCAGCGACATTAACACACTCCAACAATGGCGTCGTCGTGCTCGTGGGCATGACGATAAGGGAGACACTGACGCATGGTCGTCAGTTTGTTATCTAACTCATGCCACTCAGCCTCAGGATCAGAGCCGGGAACAATTCCTGCCCCCGCAAATAAATCCACCGTATTATCGGTCAATTGCGCGCTTCGGATCGCCACACAAAATTGGCTTTCACGTTGTGAAATATAGCCCACGGCTCCACTGTAACGACCGCGTGTGATCCCTTGTTCGGCGAGAAACGCACGGGCCGTATCACGAGGAAGTCCCGCCACCGCAGCAGTCGGTTGAAGCGCGCCTAAGATCACACTGTCATCGACACCAGGACCAACGATGGCACTAATACGACGACGCAAATGCTGAAGATGACGAAGCACAATCAAATGGGGTTCAGGATCAACGGTAATCGTTAACGAATGACGCCGTAAGCCGGCAAAAATATCATCAACGACCAACTGATTCTCATGAACGTTTTTACTGTCGTTTAGCAACCACTCACCGAGATGATGATCTTCACTAAAGCTCGCGCCGCGACGTACGGTGCCCGCGACCGCTTCTGTGGTCACGCGACAATCTCGACGTCGATAGAGTCGCTCTGGGGTCGATCCGACAAAAGCATCGTCCGGCCCCGTTGCGAACAGAAAATGGAAACTCTCGCTGTTATGTTGTTGGCTGTGGCTAAGAAGCTGTCCACCGCTCACCGCTCCGTCCAAGGTTAAACGGGTTTGCCGCGCAAGCACCACTTTTTTCAGCTCAGTGTGGGCCATGTTTGACAATGCACGCGTCACCGAGTGACACCATTGATGATGGTTTGGGGTATGTACTTCTTGACGGATTCGTCCAGCCATCGGCGCGAGGGGTCGGCCTTGCCAGATAATTTGGCTGAGAATTGCTTGGCTATCAGTTTCAGCGATGAGATTGACACAAAGCTGCCATTGCTTATCGCGACGAATAAGCTCCACCACGGGAAGAAAGAAATCACCACTGCCTGGTGCATCATCAAACGCAACGCATCCCCAGATTCGCTGCTCGGGTAATAAGCTAGCCTGCGCCTGCTGAATTTGCGTAAACTGACGACAGGCGCCCAGTACTAGCACCTCTTCCCGGCCATCACGCGACTGCCAATAGCTTTTCGGGTAGACAGGCTGGGCGTCTAGCCACGCAATCGGTGATAAATCTCCTGGCCAAGTAAAATCGGTTTGCAACTGTGTTGGCGCTTGACTGATCGCCAACTGGCTTTGCAAGTGATTGGCCGCTTGAATCAAGGTAGTCACGACATCCTCCAACCGCCTAGGCGGCAGTCCTATTCGCAAGTCTGTACCTGCTGCTATTTATGTAGCACGTTATTCTTGCTTGTCAGTCTAACCTGTGAGGGCATAAGACAAATATGCGCTAGATCAGTCTTCGGTTAAAATTGGCTGATTTTTTGCCGACACAAGCGAAACAGCACTCGATTCAACCAATGCTTATCAAATCGATCAACCATCTTTCGAAGAGGGTGAGAAATAGTGTAAGTTACTTAAAAAGCCTAATAACAATTTTCACCTTTGATTGACAGGAAGGGTAATGCAACCAATCGGTATGTCCGCCAAGCTGGATAATGTCTGTTATGACATTCGCGGCCCAGTGATGAAAGAAGCCAAACGGCTAGAAGAGGAAGGCCACCGGATTTTAAAGCTCAATATCGGCAATCCTGCGCCGTTTGGTTTTGATGCCCCAGACGAAATCCTGGTCGATGTGATCCGGAATTTGCCGACCTCGCAAGGATATTGTGATTCGAAAGGCCTTTATTCAGCCCGAAAAGCCGTTGTACAGCACTACCAAAAGCGCGGCTTGATGGATCTGGATGTCGAAGATGTCTACCTGGGCAATGGCGCCTCCGAACTGATCGTCATGGCCATGCAAGCGTTACTGAATAATGGTGATGAGCTACTCGTGCCCTCGCCGGATTATCCACTTTGGACAGCCGCAGCATCGTTATCGGGCGGTAATCCGGTCCACTATCTGTGTGATGAGGAGTCTGATTGGTATCCAGATTTAGACGATATCAAGCGCAAAATTACGCCAAAGACTCGCGGACTGGTGTTGATTAACCCCAATAACCCGACCGGCGCCGTCTATAGCCGTGACTTTTTGTTGCAGATTGTCGAGCTGGCCCGCCAGCATAATTTGATCATTTTTGCCGACGAGATTTACGATAAAATTCTCTATGACGGGGCGCAGCATTATTCTATCGCTACCCTGGCTCCCGATGTGCTTTGTTTGACCTTTAACGGTTTGTCTAAAGCGTATCGAGTCTGTGGTTTTCGTGCCGGTTGGATGCTCGTGACCGGGCCCAAACAGCATGCGCGCGGTTATATCGATGGGCTTGAAATGCTGGCGTCGATGCGCCTGTGTGCCAACGTACCGATGCAGCATGCGATTCAAACTGCGCTCGGCGGCTATCAAAGCATTAACGAATTGATCCTGCCGGGCGGTCGATTACTGGAGCAGCGCGACAAAGCCTATGAGCTGATCAATCAGATCCCTGGTGTCAGTTGTAAAAAACCCAAGGGAGCATTGTATTTGTTTCCTAAAATCGACACCAAGCGCTACAGCATCCATAACGACGAAAAGCTGATGCTCGACTTTTTGTTGCAAGAAAAAGTCCTCATGGTGCACGGCACCGGCTTTAACTGGCAACAGCCGGACCATTTCCGGTTAGTCACGCTCCCGCGGGTGGATGATTTGGAAATGGCAATCAGTCGTTTTGAGCGTTTTCTCTGCGGTTATAGCCAAGCCACCTAACGGCTTAATCGACCTTGCGTTTATTATCAAGCAGCGGTAAAACGCTGCTTGATTCCGTTATTAAACAGTGACCATCATGTCTCGATACTGCTCATCTTGCCATAAAGCGAAAGCCATTTGCGTATGCGATGCCATTACACCAATCACCAATACAATCCCGGTGATTATCTTGCAGCATCCCGATGAAGTCTCGCACCCGAAAAACAGTGCTTGTTTACTCGCGTTAGCATTAGAGCATTGTGAGCGTTGGATAGGAGAAGATTTTAGCGAGCACCGCGCGCTGAATGAAAGGCTCGCACGGTCCCAGCGCCGCTATGCAGTGTTATATCCGGGCGAGCATGCTATCGCTCTATCATCGCTGACCAAGCCATTAGCATCAGCCAAAGAAAGCGACCGCGAGATACCATGGGGGATCATATTACTCGACGGAACATGGAAAAAAGCTTACAAACTGTATCAGTTATCAAAGAATCTCCATGATTTACCCACAGTCAAGATTACCACCATGCCACCGAGCCAATACACCATCCGCAAAAGTAGTAAGCCAGGGGCCCTTTCGACCCTAGAGGCCGGATTTGCTGCACTGAGTGAGTTAAGTGGTGATCGTGAACATTATCAGCCCTTACTCACAAGCTTTGAGGCGATGATCGAACGCCAGCTTGCCTTTATGCCGGCATCATCCAATCATCCCCGTCCTAGCGAATAGCGTACAAAGGACCGTTGCTCGCGGCGGTAAACATGGTGCTGTGTAGCTTCTGAGCAAAACTGTCTGTCATCGACGATAAGTAATCGGCAATCACGCGCATGCCCGACTCCCCTGCGGTTTGTGCTGTTAACCAATCTTGTCGATAGTCTTTAGGCAACAGGCGCTCGGGATCAGAGGCAAAGGCGTCAAACAACTCCATCACCAATTGCTGACCTTTATACTCAACCACCTGAAGCTCAGGCTGCTTCACTACAAATTCACTGACAAATCGCTTCAGTACCTCCAGCACGCCAGCCATCACCTCGGTTAGATAGGCGTTCCAGGCTAACAAAGGAGACGTAAAGCGATAGGTGCCATCTTGAACCGTCGGGGCCACCTCGACGGAGGTTAATAAGGTGTTGACCAAGGCCCCGATCGCATCTTTGCGCTCATACGGAGGACCGAACATTTGTTCGCTCAGTTCACCAATATTGGCTTCTAACCAAGGATCGCCGCATTCAGCGATATAACTTGCCACGGCCTCTTGCCACTGCTCACGGGTGACCAATCCCATTACAATTGCATCTTCCAGATCGTGGACACCATAAGCGATGTCATCCGCTAACTCCATAATGGAGCAATCCAACGACTTATAACGCGTCTTGCGATGCTGGTCAGCAGGCGTGTTGTCTCTGAACGTCAAAAATAACGCCCGATCGGCGGCACTGAACGGCTCAAGTACCCAGTTTCGGCGTACACTGTCATGATCATAAATACCTTTAGCAGGTTGCCAATCACGCGCTTTGAGATGACGAAAATCGCTGACAGGCGTTGGCTGTGAACCATTGTGTGCGGCGCTGATAAACGCGGGGTATTTCATTACGCCCAGCAAAGTGCGACGCGCCAAGTTCATGCCATGATGTTGGGTATAAGGTTCAAGCAGCGTCACGATCCGAAATGTCTGGGCATTGCCTTCGAAGCCACCGTCGTTTCGCATCATATAATTTAATGCCACTTCACCACCGTGCCCGTATGGCGGGTGGCCAATGTCATGGGCAAGACATAAGCTTTCCATCAGCCCAGTGGACGGTAAAAGTGGCCGAAACTCAGGCTGTCTTTCTTTAAGCTGCGCAACAATGCCGGTGCCAATTTGTGACACCTCGAGCGAGTGGGTTAAACGGGTGCGATAAAAGTCGCTATGCTCAGCCCCCAACACCTGTGTTTTGGCTTGTAAGCGACGAAATGCGGCTGAATGTAAAATACGCGCACGGTCACGCTGATAAACGGTACGCTTATCGTGACGGCGCTTCTTGTTCTCATTGCTCATCTGGCGTGTTTGCCAGGTATCTGGTAGTTCAAAATCCATCGTCACTGATCTCATCCAGCGATAAGGTGAAGCTATCCACGAAGGTGGCCATAAAGTAATCGGTGGCTGGAGAACGACGCTTTTCTAGTGATGCTTCAAGTCGCTTCTTGGCTTGCTCAAATTCATGGTTACCGGCGGCGATTTCTTCCAAACACTTTAAGTAAGCACATAAAATATCCGCTTGTTTCACCAACAAATAATCATCTGGATCAATATGGTCTGAATCAATCAACCCGCTGTATTCATCCTGCAGCTCTGGCGGCAGCATGGCGATCAACTTTTTCTCCGCCATTTTCTCGATTTTTTTATATTCAGCGGCAATCGACGGATTAAAGTATTTGACCGGGGTGGGTAAATCGCCTGTGATGACTTCGCTACAGTCATGAAACATCGCCAGTACCGCAATACGTTCTGGCTGGTACTGCCCTTCAAAACGTTTATTGTGAATAAGCGCTAAGGCGTGGGCGACAAACGCGACTTGTAAACTGTGTTCAGAGATATTTTCGACGGAAACATTGCGCATCAAAGGCCAACGGTAAATCAGCTTCATCCGGGCAAGATGAGCAAAAAAGTGACTTTGTTTGTGAGTCATTGCGTCCTGCTACTTTCCTACAACCAGATTTCATTGTGTGCATTCCGGCCGGCAGACACAAGGATTATTCGCGCAAAGACGGTGACGTCTTTGCGCTGAACTCTCCATCACTATGACGACACGTTAATCCGGTCGCGGTTTTTCTCCAATGTCGATGCGCCAATGCCTTTTACTTCGACTAAATCGTCTGGTGAGGCGAACTTTCCGTGTTTCTGGCGATAATCGACGATGGCTTTCGCTTTGGCAGGGCCAATACCGCGGAGCTGCTCTGAGAGGATTTGTACACTGGCAGTGTTAATATCCACCGAGCGCGTCTCAACCTGTTCAGAGGACTGAGACGCATCTTGACTGGCGCTTAGCACAGTGGGCGCAGTCACTAGTGCCAACACAAATAGAATACTGGATAGTAGGTGTTTCATTTTTGATCTCCATGTCATCAATATCGCCGACACGGTAAATCACTGTTTGCGCCTTTTCATGTCCCCGCAAACAGAAAAACGACGCAGGACAAAATCCTAGCGTCGTTTTTCTATTTTCACACAAACCAATGCGAGAGACGTCTAACTCTCTGCGATCCTGTTAAGCGCTCACGCTGAGCGCTTTCTCGCGTTTAAACGCTCACTACACTCGCTTATTGTTGTGCGTCAACCTCTGCATAAGTCACATCCACTTGCTCACGCAGCGCTTCGAGTGTGGCAGACAAAGACATATTGCTCATCGCACGTGCAACGCGATCGGCCATTTGGCTTTGTGGGCTAATGTCTGGCATCGCAGGGTTAATCACGTTATCCAGCGCAACCACCACAATATCGCCCTGACGGTTCTGCGTTACCCCATAACTTGCGCCTGTATCGTTAGGCTGAGGCAACGAGAAAGCGAGCTCCGACACCGCTTGCTGCTGAGAAACACGATTGATCACTTGCGCATCACTGAACACATAATCACCCTGATCTAGCGTACCGGTCTGCTCAAGTTGCGCGACCAATTGGTCCGCTTTTTCTTGCGCCTGCTGGCGGCCTTTTTCTGCCGCGAGCGTCGCCTGCACCTGGTCTTTTACTTCAGCAAAACTCAATTGCTTTTCAGGCTTCACGTCGTCGAGACGCACCACAATCGCGTGCTCACCTGACAGCTCAATCAGCTCAGAGTTAAGGCCATTTTCACGCACATCATAGCTATCAAGCGCTTGCTGGATTTGAGGGCGCGCCATTAAGCCTTGGGCATTATCGAGCGCAAAGTAATCCGTAAACTGCACCTTCGCATTCACCGCCTCTGCGGCTGGCTCAAGGCCATTCGCCTCTTCAAACGCCACTTCAGCCAGTTGCGTTGACTGTGCATAGAAACGATCCGCCGCTTGCTCTTGTTGCAGAGCAAGACGAATGTCGTCTTTTACGTCAGACAATGGCGTAACATCGGCTGGGTCAATATCATCTAAGCGAATGATATGATAGCCGAAATCAGATTTAACTAAGCCACTAATATCGCCTTTTTGCGCCAGTGCGTAAGCGGCTTTTTCAAACGCAGGATCCATCACACCGGGTTCAATCCAATCCAATGATCCGTTTTGCTCGGCACTAAAGGTGTCATCAGAAACTTCCTTGACCAAGGTCGCAAACGCTTCACCTTGATTGAGGCGATCTAACGCTTGTTGAGCACGAGCTTTGGCGTCGTCTCCTGTTCCTTCAATTAAGATGTGGCTAACCTTACGGCGCTCTTGTGAGCCATACTGAGACTGGTTGTCTTGGTAGTAAGTGGCAATATCTTCATCCGTGACTTGAATGTCACTGGCTAGCCCTTCACCGGTTAATTCCACATACGCGACTTTCACCATACGTGGTTGAATATAATCATCACGATTCGCTTGGTAATAGGCTTCCAGCTCCTCATCCGTTAACGACACCTGGTTGGCAAAGTCCTCAACTGGCAAGGTTAAAGTACGCACTTCACGGCTCTGTGCTTCGAGACGGTATAAGCTTTCCAGTTCGCTAGGTAATACGAATGCAGTTGTTCGTAAGCCATTGACCAACTGCTGGCGCATTAAATCCGTGCGCATATAGTTAGCAAATTCATCTGCACTCATACCGGTTTGACGCAATGCCGCTTGATAACGCTCGTTATTAAACTGACCCGCCTGACGGAATTGAGGCATGGCACGGATCGCCGCTTTCACTTGTGCGTCACTGACGCGTAATCCTAATTCACTGGCTTCGTGCTCTAAAAGCAAGTCATTCACCATACGATCAAGAATATTTTGGCGAAAACGTTTTACGTATTCGGGGTTACCGAGAAGCTGATTGAATTGCTCGCCCGCTTGTTGCTGCATACGTGCACGCTCATTTTGATACGCGCGATCCAGTTCCGCTCGGCTAATTTCTTTATCACCGACGGTTGCAGCAGGCGGTGTGGATCCACCGGCCAGATAACTACCGACACCGGCAAAAGCAAAGGAAAAGATAATAAGGCTTAAAATGATCTTAACCGGAAGACTATTGGTGCCTTCGCGTATACGTTCCATCATAACGGGCCGGTACTCCAACTGGTTTGGACTGGTTGTTTTTCAACTAAAAAGGCGCATCTTTTGATGCGCCTTTACGCTCTTGTGCACCGAATTATACGCGGTTGTTAGTGGCTTTGCAGCTCCAACACCCTGTCAAACGCGAATAATTCGGCACGACCTCACGTGATAATTACTCGTTTACCGCGTCTTTTAACGCTTTACCGGCTTTAAAGCCCGGTACTTTTGCAGCGGCAATATCAATTTCAGCACCGGTTTGCGGGTTGCGTCCCTTACGTGCAGCACGTTCGCGCACTGAGAAGGTACCAAAACCGACGAGTGCGACTTGATCACCTGACTTGAGTGTGTCAGAGACAGAGTCTACGAACGCATCCAGTGCTCGCCCCGCCGAGGCTTTAGAAATATCAGCACTCTCTGCAATATGATCAATCAGTTCCGACTTATTCACTTTTTCATCCCCTTAAATAACTTCTCCGCAAATCCTATGCGCATTGCGGTTTCAATAACAGACGCTTTGTCGACGCAAGACGTTGTAAGCAACTGCCTGCCCCATGCAGACAGTACGCCAGAGCAACGTTAGCGAGCAAAAAAAACGCTGACAAGCCTTTTGCGGTCTGTCAGCGTTTTACGTTGCTTAATTTTGCTGCATGTCACTCTTTTCAGCGTCAACCAGCTCAATCCCAAGCGGATTATTCACTAATGCGATGGTTAACACGTCATCAATCCATCGTACTGGATGAATCGATAATTCTTCTTTCACATTGGCTGGAATGTCTTCCAAGTCACGCTCATTTTCTTTTGGAATCACCACCGTTTTGATCCCACCGCGCCGTGCCGCTAGCAGCTTCTCTTTCAATCCACCAATCGGAAGCACTTCGCCACGCAGCGTGATTTCGCCAGTCATCGCCACGTCGGAGCGCACTGAGTTACCCGTGAGGCTTGAGACCAAAGCTGTACACATCGCGATGCCCGCGCTGGGGCCGTCTTTCGGTGTCGCACCTTCTGGAACGTGCACATGGATGTCACGCTTTTCATAGAAGTCGCTATTAATCCCCAACTTATCGGCTCGGCTACGCACCACTGTCATGGCCGCTTGCACCGATTCTTGCATCACATCACCCAATGAGCCGGTATGTGTCAGTTTACCTTTACCAGGCATGGACTCGGTTTCAATCGTTAACAGATCACCGCCCACTTCGGTCCAAGCGAGACCGGTAACTTGACCGATACGATTTTGCTCATCGGCTTTACCATAATCGAAGCGACGCACACCCAAATAGTCGGATAGATTGTCATTGGTTACCGTGACTTGCGTTAGGTCTTTATCGAGCAAAATTTCTTTAACCGTTTTACGGCACAGCTTAGAAATTTCACGCTCTAGATTACGCACGCCCGCTTCACGAGTGTAGTAACGAATAATGCCGATAATCGCCGAGTCTTCGATAGTGATCTCGTGCGGCTTCAAACCATTCCGTGAAACTTGTTTATCGACTAAATGACGCTTGGCAATATTCAATTTTTCATCTTCGGTGTAACCCGATAGACGAATCACTTCCATCCGATCCAACAATGGGCCAGGGATATTCATCGAGTTCGATGTTGCTACAAACATTACATCAGAAAGGTCATAGTCCACTTCTAAGTAATGATCGTTGAAGGCGTTATTTTGTTCGGGATCCAACACTTCTAACAACGCAGAGGAAGGATCGCCACGCATGTCAGAGGAGACTTTATCGATCTCATCCAACAAAAATAGTGGGTTACGCACGCCAACTTTTGACATTTTCTGGATCAATTTACCGGGCAACGAACCGATGTAGGTACGACGGTGACCTCGGATTTCCGCTTCATCGCGAACCCCGCCCAGTGCCATACGGGTATATTTACGTCCCGTCGCCCGAGCGATAGATTGCCCCAAAGACGTTTTACCGACCCCCGGAGGACCGACTAAACAAAGAATCGGACCTTTTAGTTTTTTCATCCGATTTTGAACCGCAAGATACTCCAAAATCCGGTCTTTGACACGCTCAAGGCCGTAATGATCGGCATTCAATACTTCTTCAGCGCGCGCTAAATCTTTCTTCACTTTCGAGCGTTTCGCCCAAGGTACGCTGATCATCCAGTCAATATAACTGCGCACCACTGTGGCTTCGGCAGACATCGGCGACATCATTTTAAGCTTTTGCAGTTCTTGCTCGGTTTTTTCCCGTGCTTCCTGCGGCATTTTTGATTCTTCGATTTTCTGCTTCAGCGTTTCAAACTCATCCGGCGCATCGTCTAGCTCACCCAGTTCTTTCTGGATGGCCTTCATTTGCTCGTTGAGATAATACTCGCGCTGGCTTTTTTCCATCTGTTTTTTGACGCGACCACGGATCCTCTTTTCGACTTGCAGCAAGTCAATCTCAGATTCCATCATCGTCATCAGATATTCTAGACGCTCGGAAATATCTACAAGCTCAAGAACTTGTTGCTTATCTTCAAGCTTAAGCGGCATATGGGCCGCAATGGTATCGGCGAGACGGGCCGCCTCTTCAATCCCATTTAGCGACGTCAGTACTTCCGGCGGAATCTTTTTATTGAGCTTAATAAAGCCTTCAAACTGGCTGATCGCCGTCCGTACCAGAACTTCTTGCTCGCGCTCATCCAAACTTGGCGTGGTTAGATAATCAGCTTGCGCGGTGAAGAAATCTTCTTCACTAAACTGGTCAATACTTGCACGCTGCATCCCTTCGACCAGAACTTTTACCGTTCCGTCTGGAAGTTTAAGAAGCTGTAGGATGGTTGCTACCGTACCAACGGTATATAAATCTGAGATACTTGGGTCATCGGTTGCCGCATCTTTTTGCGCCACCAATAGAATCTGCTTATCGTTGTCCATCGCCGCTTCAAGGCAGCGTATCGACTTTTCCCTTCCCACAAAGAGCGGGATCACCATGTGAGGATAAACCACCACATCCCGAAGTGGCAGCACCGGAATGTCAATGCGCTCGGAACGCTCCAAGTTCATATGCTTCTCTCTTCCGTTCAATCTGATTAAGAGTATATGGGGTCTGTTGGACAGGTTTCAACGGCTCAACCGTCAGAAAATAAAAAAGGGAGTGATAACTCCCTTTTTTCTTTATCGCTGATAAAACAAGTGAAAGCGTTATTCACCGCCTGCGGCTTGATTCTCAGTGTGCTCATACATCAATAGAGGTGCGGATTCGCCTCGGATCACTGAGTCATCAATGACGACCTTGGTCACCCCTTTCATGGATGGCAGATCATACATAGTATCTAGCAGCACAGATTCCACAATCGAACGCAAACCTCGTGCACCTGTTTTGCGGGTCATCGCTTTTTTGGCGATCGCACGTAGGGCGTCATCACGGAACTCAAGCTCGACACCATCCAGCTCAAGCAGCGCACTGTATTGTTTGGTGATGGCATTTTTTGGCTCACGCAAAATCTGTACGAGTGCGTCTTCATCAAGCTCTCTAAGCACAGCGGTCACTGGCAAACGGCCGATGAACTCAGGGATCAGGCCATATTTAACCATATCTTCTGGTTCTACTTTGCCGAAGAACTCGTCGACTGACCGATCAGTCGCGCCTTTTACTTGCGCGCCAAAACCAATGCCAGAGCCGGTATCAACACGCTGCTCCACCACTTTGTCTAGTCCTGCAAACGCACCACCACAAATAAATAGAATTTTCGAGGTATCAACCTGGAGAAACTCTTGTTGTGGATGTTTACGCCCACCTTGTGGCGGGATCGATGCAACCGTTCCCTCGACCAGTTTAAGCAGGGCTTGCTGTACGCCTTCGCCAGAAACATCACGGGTAATCGATGGATTATCCGATTTACGTGACACCTTGTCGATTTCATCGATATACACGATGCCGCGCTCTGCTTTAGCGACGTCGTAGTCACACTTTTGCAGCAGCTTTTGGATGATATTTTCGACGTCTTCACCCACATAACCGGCTTCGGTTAATGTCGTTGCATCAGCCATCGTAAATGGCACATCCAAGAAGCGGGCGAGGGTTTCAGCCAGCAGTGTTTTACCACTCCCTGTGGGGCCAATCAGCAGGATATTACTCTTACCTAGCTCCACGCCCTCGGCGCTTTTATCGCCGTTTCGCAAGCGTTTGTAGTGGTTGTATACCGCAACCGAAAGCACTTTTTTGGCTTGCTCTTGGCCAATGACATAATCGTCCAGATGCTCGCGAATTTCGCTTGGCGCAGGCAAAGAATCACCTTCACGCTTCGGCATCACTTCTTTGATCTCTTCACGGATAATGTCATTACATAGGTCAACACATTCGTCACAAATGTAGACCGATGGCCCAGCAATTAACTTGCGAACTTCGTGTTGGCTCTTACCACAGAATGAGCAGTAAAGCAGCTTTCCGCTTCCACCGTCTTTTCGCTTGTCTGTCATTCGCTAACCTCTTTGGGGCACTTGCCCGTCGTTGCCTTATGTTGAGTTTACAACAAATCGGCCACTTTTTCCGACCCAACAACCATCAAGCCTTGGCTAATGAGCGAAGTTTGTCTCATTTCAACGCTCTGCGGCGAATTGGGTTTAGTCTCGTTGACTCAATACGGCGTCAACTAAGCCATAGTCCACCGCTTCTTGCGCCGCCATGAAATTATCACGGTCAGTATCGCGCTCGATCACTTCCATCGGCTGGCCAGTATGTTCAGCCAATATAGTGTTGAGACGGTGCTTCGTTTTGATCATTTCCTGCGCATGAATTTCAATATCAGACGCCTGGCCTTGGAAGCCCCCTAGCGGCTGGTGAATCATCACGCGCGAGTTTGGTAAACAATAACGCTTACCTTTGGCGCCACCCGCAAGCAGGAAAGAGCCCATCGAACAGGCTTGGCCTGTACATAAGGTGCTCACGTCCGGTTTAATAAACTGCATGGTGTCATAAATCGCCATCCCCGCAGTCACCACGCCGCCTGGTGAGTTAATATACAGATAAATGTCTTTTTCTGGGTTCTCAGATTCCAAGAACAGCATCTGCGCCACAATCAAGTTCGCCATTTGGTCTTCCACTTGCCCTGTCAGGAAGATAATGCGTTCTTTGAGTAGGCGAGAGTAAATATCGTAAGAGCGCTCACCGCGCGAGGTTTGTTCCACCACCATAGGGACAAGGGCGTCCGTAATGGGTGGCATGGCATTTCTATCTTGATGGCTCATAACGTAATATCCCTAATCGAATTTGTTATCACTCTTGCCTTAACCAAGGTTTAGCACAAAATGCTGTAACAGGTCACTAAAATCTTATATCGGTGTATGCAGCTTGATGATCCATCGAGAGTTTTTACTTAAAAACAAGGCTCTCTAACGTCGATTGGTTTCATCACCATTGCGACCAATAGATGGAAAAAATGGCCCGAATGACAAGTCATTAGGGCCATTGTAAGCAGATACGTTTACGCAGTGTCAATAAAACACAGACGTTTTTTAATCCGAATTACGCTTGCTGAGAAGCGTTCATTAGATCACTGAAACCGACTTCAGCTTCAGTAACGGTTGCTTTTGCTAATAACGCATCGATCGCTTGCTCTTCAAGCGCAACGTTACGCATATTTTCCATCAGCTTCTCGTCTTTTTCATAGTAAGCGACAACTTCTGATGGGTCTTCATACGCAGACGCCATTTCTTCGATCAGTGCTTTAACGCGCTCATCATCGGCTTTAAGCTCTTCAGACTTGATCACTTCGCCAAGCAGCAGGCCGACGCTAACACGACGCTTCGCTTGCTCTTCAAATAGCTCACGCGGTAGCTGAGAAGCGCTATCCATGTTGCCACCAAAACGTTGTGCCGCTTGCTGACGCAATGTGCCAATTTCTTGGTCAATCAAGGCTGACGGTACGTCGATTTGGTTTTGCTCAACCAGACCGTCCAGTACTTGTTCTTTTACCTTGTTTTTGATCGCTTGCTTGAGTTCGCGATCCATGTTTTTGCGTACTTCCGCTTTCAGGCCTTCAACACTGCCATCTGCAATGCCGAAGCGCTGAACGAATTCTTCTGTTAGCTCGGGTAGCTCTTGCTCTTCTACTTGATGCAGTTTAATCGCGAACTGAGCCGCTTTGCCTTTCAAGTTTTCAGCATGGTAGTCTTCAGGGAAGTTCACGTCGATGGTGAATTCTTCGCCCGCTTTTTTGCCGACAAGACCGTCTTCAAAGCCTGGGATCATGCGACCCTGACCCATTTCTAGCTGGAAGCCTTCGGCTTTGCCGCCTTCAAATTCTTCACCGTCGATGGTGCCGACGAAGTCCAGCGTCACACGGCTGTTATCTTTCGCTTCACCTTCTGCTTCTACCCAGCTCGCTTGTTGCTTGCGCAAGGTGGTGAGCATTTCTTCAACGTCGCTTTCTTGTACGTCGGCTTTTGGCTTTTCGACGCTGATCGCGTCTAGGCCTTGTAGCTCAACCTCTGGATACACTTCAAAGTCAGCTTTAAATACCAGATCTTTTCCTGCTTCGTTCTCTACAGGGGTAAAGGTTGGTGCGCCCGCTGGGTTCACTTTTTCCTGGATCATCGCTTCAATAAAGTGACGCTGCATCACTTCGCCCAGCACGTCTTGACGCACGGTATCACCGTACATACGTGACACCATTTTCAATGGCGCTTTACCTTTACGGAAACCATCAAAACGACGATTCTTAGCGATATTGCGTAGCTCTTTAGTGACTGCATCATCGATATTGGCAGCAGGCACTGTGATGGTCATTTGGCGCTTAAGGCCTTCGGTGGTTTCAACGGTAACTTGCATTATAAATTTAACCTCAAATTTACTCAGGGGTACTGAGTGATGTTTACCAGTTTGACTGGTGGCATCATCCGAGCTATGAGTCCGTCATAGCCCCTGCGAATCCGGATACACGCAATTGGCGTATCGAGCTATCTCATCCGAGACTGAAAATTAAGACGCGCTATTATAGCGGCACCCGTCAACTGAGTCGAGACAAGGGGCAACCGATGGCGTTTCAATATCGAAATTGGGGTGATATCTCACAATTCAACCGCGTAAGATCACAGATTTTACTGTTTTATGCGCGATTGATTATTTTCAGAGCACTCAGACAAGGCAAATACGGGGAGACGCATAAAAATGGCGCGCCCTACAGGATTCGAACCTGTGACCCACGGCTTAGAAGGCCGTTGCTCTATCCAACTGAGCTAAGGGCGCAATAACGATATGCAGCGTGGATTATAAAGCGACGTCAGGTCCCGTCAACGCTTTTCCCTAAAATGTTGACCTAGTTGCTCAAAACCGCGCCATTTTATTGTCAATCACCGCCTATCGCTTTTTTTGGGCCACTTTGCCAACCTAATGACGCGAAGGGCTAGACAATGACGCGATATTCTCTCTCAATAGGATATCTGGAATATTCCGTTATCAAAGCCAAGGCAAACGTTTGCGCAATAGCTTTTAGCCACGATTTTTGTCACAATACTGACGAATATTGCTTTAGCCAAAGGATAGTTATGGCCGCACAATTGATTGATGGAAAGCTGATCGCGCAAACGGTGCGTCGTGAGGTCGCTGCACGCGTCGCCGCCCGCACAGAGGCAGGTCGCCGCGCACCTGGTTTAGCCGTTATTTTGGTCGGATCGGACCCTGCATCACAAGTTTACGTGGGGAGTAAACGCCGAGTCTGTGACGAAGTCGGATTTGTATCACGCTCCTATGACCTCCCAGCCTCTTGCTCACAGCATGAGCTCCTCTCGTTGATTGACACTTTGAATGACGATGACTGCATTGATGGTATTCTCGTTCAACTGCCGTTGCCGGCGGGGATTGATGCCACGTCCGTATTGGAACGAATCCGCCCAGATAAAGATGTAGATGGTTTTCATCCTTTTAATGTGGGCCGCTTGTGCCAACGTATGCCGACACTACGCTCGTGCACGCCGAAAGGAATTATTACTCTTCTCGATCGTTATAATGTACCGCTACGTGGTAAACATGCTGTGGTTGTGGGAGCATCCAATATTGTCGGTCGCCCGATGACGTTGGAGCTGTTGCTCGCCGGCTGCACCACCACCACCTGCCATCGATTTACCCAAGATTTAGAAACGCATGTTCGACAAGCCGATGTGCTCGTGGTTGCGGTCGGTAAACCTAAGTTCATCCCTGGCGATTGGATAAAACCCGGGGCAATCGTGATTGATGTGGGCATCAACCGCATGGATGACGGTAAATTAATCGGGGATATTGAGTACGATGTCGCGTATGAAAGAGCCAGTCATATCACCCCTGTACCTGGCGGGGTCGGCCCTATGACAGTCGCCACCTTGATTGAAAACACACTCATGGCGTGCGAGCAGTATCACGACGTTGGCTAGCATCACAAGGTGGCGAAGTCAATTTGATTAGCTTTCACACATTGATTTCGCCCATCTTTTTTGGCCTGATACAACGACCTATCGGCACGCTGTATAAGCGTATCGATACTAGCATCTGCATGCACCATACCAATACTAATGGTGATAGAAAACGCCTTATCATAAGGTTCCCATGTCGTATTAGCCAATTCTTCACGCATCGCTTCAAGCCGTCGCTCAAACCCTTGCTCATCATTGCCATAGAGAACACAAAATTCCTCGCCGCCAAAACGTGCGACTATGCCTTCAGGGAAATATCGTTTCATCATTTTGGCTAACTCGATTAATGCAATATCACCAATGTGATGGCCGAACTGATCATTGATTTTTTTAAAGTGGTCTACATCAATCAAGGCCAAGTTGCGAGGTCCTTTCTGAGATCGTGTATGGGGATGCTCGAAAAAATACCGCCGATTCCATACCTGCGTTAGATAGTCAATATTCGCCATGTTGAACAAACGACGTTCAGTGTCCAGCGCGTTGAGCGTACTGTGTAGGCGGCAATAAAACTCTTCTTGATTGAATGGCTTGGTCAAAAAGTCGTTCGCACCTGCTTTTAAAAACCGCGCGGTCAAACTTGCATCTTCTTCACCAGATAAGCCTATAATTGCTAACTGGCCATCGGTTTTCAGTTTACGTAATGCTTTGACAACACTGACACCGTCCATTTCAGGCATCGTATAGTCTGTGATTACTAATGAAATCCGATTATCACGCCTAATCATCGCCAACGCCTCTTGGCCGTTTTGCGCTTCGAGTACATTTAAGTACTGTCGCTCTAGCAAGCTACGCACATAACGACGAGCCGTAAGGGAGTCATCAACTACTAACACATGATGCTGATTATTCTTTTCCAATCGACTTAACAAAGGCGCGATCGAAGAAACACAAGATGGGCTGTCTTTGGGAATATAGTCGATCACGGTTTTTGCCAACACACGTTCACGGGTGCGAGCATCCATCATAGCGGTGAGTACTATTACCTTAATATCAAGGGAGAGACAAACATCAATGATTTCGCCATCTTGGCCATCCGGCAGACAATAGTCTAGGATGGCACACAGGAAGTCAGTATCTTGATTAAGAATCGTCTCCGCTTGAGCAATTGAGCTGGCAATGTAGGGAATGTAGCCGGCCTTCCGGATCTCAGCTTCGAGTAACCGCCTAAAAGGTCGGCTATCTTCCACGACCAAGACTTTATGTTCCATGATCAAAGCACCACGTTTAAAGTAAATTTTGCGCAACTGACACACACCAGAGTCGGACAGCACTGTAGGATAAACGGGGATATCACCGAAAAGCTCAAAGTTGCGTAAAAGTCTCACCACTGAGACAGATATCCTAAAAATATAACGCTAACCCTTACTTCTATGCCTAGAGATCAGAAAAATTGTCTTTTTTTCTCCACCAGTTCGATAGTTCTCTCAGCTAAGTCCACTAGGTGTTTTCTTGTTTTCGCTAACTATTTATTGATTATAGCCGTAATACGCGTAAGTCGCTTAGCATGACGCTTTTATATCTGAGTTATTGATCCGTAATTCTGTTTGTTGGTTGAGTATTTTGATTAAAAGGATACAGCGTTTTTCGCCGTCTTTTTCTTTAAAAATCGCTTCAGCACCGGCAAATTGGCCACTCTCAACGGTTACTTTTTGACCAGGCTTGAAGCCTTGATACAGTAATTCTCGTTGCTCATCACTGTCTTCCATCATCATCAAGTGTTGAATTAATTGAATATCGACGTGGATCGGCTTCGCACCTTGGCGAACAAAATCAACAACGCCACGTGTAGAGCGAACAGACGTGTATTGAACCGATTCAGGATCAAAACAAGCAAAGATGTAATTCGGAAAGAGCGGTTCTTCAACTTGCCGGTATTTGCCTCGACGCAACTTTTCGACTGTGACTATCGGGTAGTAACAGTCCACGCCTTGCCGCTTCAAGTTTTGTTCCGCACGTTGTTGTTCCGTGCGTTTACAATAAAGTAAATACCAATGTTTCATGCCGATCTGTCCCTGATATCTATCGAAGGTAAGGTAACAACCCATCCAGAGCGACGTGAGTATACGGATGTAAATCATCACCAGCAAGCAGAGCGGGACGTGCATCGCTTGAACTGGTGATATGGAGATGACGGGACACCACAATCATTGATGGCCTATATTAGGCAATCTTTTGAATATCAACGCTAAAGCTATTCAGGCCGACTTCGTTTAAAGACACACGCGCATCGCCTGATTGCATATCCACAGTTTGGAATTCACTGCTAAAGGCATCGCGACCTAGCCAATGCTCACTACGAACTAATTTCGTGGTTCCGCTACTATCAATCGTGGCTTTTAAACCTGCTGGCAGAATATCAAGTTGGCTATCAACCATGTTTAAGACACCAAACATGGCACGGACCGGTGATGTATAAGCCGATGCACGAATCGCATCTTCAATCCGTTTTACCAGCGTCAGGAATCCGCGTTCATTCACATCACTTGAGCGGACAAAATCATTAAAAAAGGCCCGAATCATCAAAGTCGTTGCCGTCCCATCTTCTTCAGCTGACGCTGAGTCAACTACATAGAACGCCATTTTCCCGCCGAGCAGCCAAGCATAATCGAGCACAATAGGGTTGGCGTCTGCCGATTGCAGCGAGTGATATGACAAACGCCACGCGCCTTGTTGTGAGTCTGGATCAGGCATCAACCCCATCAGCAACTCTCGCGCACTGCCAGGATTATGACGTAGCGCATCAAGGTGCCATTTTAGTTCGCTTTCTGAGGCGCCTTTGTCCGCATCTTCACTCACTTTAAACCACTGTTGACTAAAGTCATCACTGGCATGCACATCATCGTTGGCATCATCAATCACCGCTTCAATGGCTTTTTTAACCGATTTGATGTCTTCAATGGGCTTGAGTAAAAAATCCTTTACTCCAAAGCGAAGCGCCTGGGCAACGTCGGCCATGCCTCCGGTACCTGAAATCACAATCATGGGCAGCATCGGGTATTCGAGGCTCACTTCCTCAACGAACTCAAGCCCCGTCATGACCGGCATGGAAAGATCGCTGATCAGTAAATCAGGGATGGATTGCCTCAATGCTTGTAGCCCTTCTAGCCCATTTTCTACTTCACGGACCGTCGCACCTTCTCTTTCAAGAAACGAGGCAATCATTCGACTAAAGACGGGATCATCTTCAACAATTAAAATATCTTTACTGTGCAACACGACGCTCTCCTCCCTGACTGCAAAGCAGCGGCTGTTTTAAATCGCTCTGTACTAATCGTAGCTGAACTCAGACACCCCGTGCCTGCTTATGATATTTAATTTGATAGCGAACAATAAACAGCTGTTTAAAATAACAATTTTATCAATATAAACTCACATGCATCTTAACGTACAACAAGGAGTACGATAAAAAACACTTAAAAATCAGCAACACTCCAGAGTACGCCACTCTGTATTAAAAGTGAGATGTTCAATAATTAATACATGACAATCATCACATAATGCATATTTTCCTCGCTTTATTTCCGAGCGACTTCGCCCTTTGCCTCGTGAGGAAGGTTGTTATAGCGCACAAAACTTGCCAATTATGATGTCAAGAGCTATTCGTTAGGTAAGGAAAGAAGATTTGGGCATCTGTCTTCGCACAGCCGAGCTAGCCGTTACCCAGCTGTCGTGCGCCGACCATTGCACCTTTGTTTATATTTAGGGAATAACGAGCGGGGTTACTATGATTTTAGGTCACTTAGTCGGGTTATATACCCATCCCAAAAAAGAATGGAAAACAATTGGCGAACGACACGAGGGCGTTTCAAGTAGCATCGGACATGCGCTATTGTTAGCGTTGATCCCACCTGTGTGTGCCTACTACGCGAGTGTCAATATCGGCTGGCAAATCGGCGCGGGAGAGCCCATTTTCATGACGCCACAAAGCGCGCTTTTTATTGCCAGTGCTATGTATTTAGCGTTACTCGGTGGGGTTGCTGCCCTTGCCTACCTAACCTTGTGGATGAGTCGAACATTTGGCTCTGCGCCTAACTATACGCAATGCCTTGAGCTGGCCGCTTACACGGCGACGCCGATTTTTATGGTCGGGCTTGCAACGCTCTATCCGGTGGTATGGTTTGTCATGATTGTCGGCTTGATCGGTGTCGCTTATTCCGTTTATCTGCTGTATACCGGCGTGCCGATACTCATGGAGATCCCTGAAGAGCGCGGTTTTATTTATGCAAGCTCCGTCGTCACCTGCGGCTTAGTCCTGTTGGTCGCTATCCTTGCCGCCTCCGTGATTCTGTGGAATGTCGGCATGGGGCCTGTTTTCACACACTAAGACCTTCTCTCGCTAAAAAGACAAATACGCCGCGATAATCTCGCGGCGTATTTATTTAATCTTCGTTATGTATCTCTAAGTTCGCAAGCTCTTGTTGCTGCTCTCGTACAGTTTTAGCATCATCACTACGTAAGCTTTGTAAATACTCGAGGTACGCCTGATCCACATCTTGGGTGACATATTCGCCACTAAACACCGATGTTTCGAAGCGCTCAATCGCTGGGTTGGCCTCACCAACAGCGGCGACGAGATCAGGCAGATCTTGATAAACCAAGCCATCGGCACCAATTAATTGGCCAATTTCATCCACTTCGCGACCATGAGCAATCAACTCGTTGGCGCTCGGCATATCAATGCCATAGACATTGGGGAAGCGCACTTCGGGGGCCGCGGAGGCCATATAAACTTCTTTGGCGCCTGCTTCACGTGCCATCTCGATGATCTGCTCTGAGGTTGTGCCTCGCACGATCGAATCATCGACCAAGAGTACGCGCTTGTCTTTAAACTCTGAACGGATGGCATTGAGTTTACGACGTACGGATTTTCGACGCATCTGCTGCCCCGGCATAATAAACGTACGACCTACATAGCGATTTTTAACAAAGCCTTGGCGGTAGGGTTTACCTAGCACTTGCGCAATTTCTAACGCGATATCACAAGATGTCTCAGGGATAGGAATGACGACATCAATATCCACGTCTTCCCACTCGCGCTGAATTTTAGCGCCAAGCTTTTGACCCATACGAATACGGGCCCCATAAACAGACACTTTATCGATAAATGAGTCGGGACGAGAAAAGTAAACGAACTCAAAGATGCAAGGGTTAAGACTCGGTGAGTCCGCACACTGACAGGTATGAAGTTGTCCCTCTAAGGTGATATAAACCGCCTCTCCGGGTGAGACATCACGCACGAAATCGAAACCCACGGCATCCAATGCAACGGTTTCAGACGCAACCATATACTCGGTACCTGTTTGCGTATCGCGCTTCCCTAAACAAAGCGGGCGAATGCCTTTAGGATCACGAAAAGCGATAACGCCATGCCCAATCACCATTGCCACAACGGCATAAGCGCCGGAGACTTGTCGATGGACCGCTTTCACCGCGGTAAACATATCATCAACAGTAAGAGGATGAGAAGTCGCAGTCGACAGTTGATGGGCAAGGACATTGAGGAGAATTTCAGAGTCAGACGTTGTATTAAGGTGACGACGATCTTTTTCAAATAAAGATTGGCGCAACGCCTCAGCATTGGTCAAGTTACCATTGTGGGCGAGAGTAATCCCATACGGCGAGTTGACATAGAAAGGCTGTGCTTCTGATGCACTAGAGCTGCCCGCTGTTGGATACCTTACATGCCCTATTCCAACCTGGCCTTGCAAGCGCTGCATATGCTTCAGTTGGAACACATCCTGGACTAACCCATTGGCTTTTCGAAGCCGGAAACGATTGTCATCGATAGTGACAATGCCGGCTGCATCTTGTCCTCGATGTTGAAGCACAGTCAGTGCATCGTAAATGGACTGATTGACCGGAGTGTTACCAACGATTCCAACAATACCACACATGTCAGCGATTCCTTGTTACGCGAATATCAGCCTAAGATCCTGCGATCTCAGGTAAGAAACTGGAACTGTTCTCGAGATAGTGGAAGAACCATTCGATCACTACCGCAAAGTTAGGAATAAGTTGCGATTGTCCCCACGCTTGGTTGTTGGCGACCGATGTAAAGGCATCGAGAAAGAAAAGCACCGCCGCGATGATTAACACGCCGCGCACACTGCCAAACACCATACCAAGCACTCTATCCGTGCCAGACAATCCCGTTTTTTCTACTAACTGGGCAATCACATAATTGACTACTGCGCCGACCAATAAGGTGGCAATAAACAACAAGGCGATGGCACTACCATTACGGATAACCGCATCTTGGATATTGGTCAAATACACCGCTAGCTGCGTGTAGAATTGGCTGGCAATAAAAAATGCCCCAAACCAAATCACTAATGACAAGGCTTCTTTTACAAAGCCTCGAATCACGCTCACTAACGCCGAAAAACCAATGACGCCAATAATAAGATAATCAATCCAATTCATCGTATTCACTTGCTCGAGACGTGCGCATTCTAACAGAAAAAATGCTCACGCAAACGTTTTCTTATTGGGTAAGTGGGTCAAATTTGCGCAACTGTCCTTTCAATCCTGTCAGCGATTGCAGATCAGTCAGTTGCGATTCGAGTGTGGTTTTAGAAACATGTGGCCCGACGACCACTTTCGCTAAGTCACCGGGTTGAATGTCTCTGGGTAAGATATGTGCTTGATATCCTTTGTCACGTAATTGCTTAACCAAGCGACTGGCATTCTCTTGGTTACGGAAGGTCCCCAAACGGATCATCCATGCGCTGTCTCCGTCGTTGACTGACGCTGTACTTGATGCCGTGGGCGTTGGGTCACTTTTTTCCGTCTCAGCCTGCGCATTTGTGTCAGCTGAACGCGTATCGTTTACCTGGGTATCGGGCGCTGTCACCTCAATCACCTCGGGTTCTTCAACCGGCATTTGGCTCACTGTGCCATCAAAGTCATCCCGCAGGGGGATGCTTTGATAGTTTTCTTGGTAATGCTCTTTTTTGCCATCGAGCACATCAGGTAGCACTATCACACCGATAGAGACTAATACTAGGGTGCCGACCACTCTTTTTTGTAACTTACTGGCCACAATGACTCCGTTTTAATTAAGCGTTTCCATCACCTGCCCAACGGTATGGAACGACCCAAATACGACCACACAGTCTCGCTCAGGTTCAGCCTGACTCAACGCATGTTGATAGGCGTCACTCGGTGAGCTGAATTGCATCGATGCCACCACCGGCAATTTATCGGCTGACGCGCCACGAGGTACGGCTAAAGAAGCGGGGTACCAGCAATCCACAATGCCATCAAAACAGGCTAAGGTACCCTCTATATCTTTGTCTGCTAACATCGCCACCACGGCATGCACGCGTCCTGTCAATCTCGCTTTTTGCTCAGCGAGTTTCTTTGCTAGGTAAGTGGCAGCATGCGGATTATGGGCGACGTCAAACATCGTATAAGGGGCGTCAGCAATAACTTGCATCCGACCGGTAACCGCGACAGACGCTAATCCCTCGGTAATGTGTGTATCAGCAATGTCGAGGTCCGCGACGCCCAGCGCCATTAAAGCCGTTGCCGCATTTTGTAGCGGAATAGCCGGAATAGGTAGCTCTGTCAGTTCAAAAGCACCGGCCGCCCAACGCCACGTATCGCCTGTCATGGCATAGTGGTACTGATAACCTAACTGATTTAATTGCGTGCCAATCGCATCAGCATGCGCGGCAACACTCGCAGGTGGCGCAGGCTGACCACATATCGCCGGTTTATCTTTCCGGAATATGCCTGCTTTTTCATAGCCAATCTGATTAATGTCATTGCCCAGCCAATCACAATGGTCGAGCGCGAGACTGGTGATCACTGATACGTCATGATCCACCACATTGGTGGCATCTAAACGGCCACCGAGACCCACTTCGAGGATCACGACATCAAGCGCATGCTGTTTAAATAGCTGTAACGCGGCTAAGGTACCAAATTCAAAAAAGCTCAGACTGGTTTGGCCACGTGCCTGATTAATTACCTCAAACGCTTGAGTATGCTCACTATCGGCCAGCACGTCGCCATTGATACGGACCCGCTCATTGTAATGAATAAGATGTGGTGAGCTGTAAACCCCCGTACGGTAACCCGCGTGCTGTAATATTGCCTCTAATAAGGCGCAGGTGGTCCCCTTGCCATTGGTCCCTGCAACGGTAATCACTTTAGGCGCAGGCTTGGTCAATTGGGCGTGCTCCGCAACTGCCGCGACGCGTTCAAGGCCAAGATCGATGGCACTGGTATGGATATTTTCTAGATAAGACAGCCACGTATCCATTGAGGATGTGGCTGTTGGATGCTGTAGTTCAGACATTGACTTGGTCAGTTACTCGATGATGGGCAAATGATACCAAGGATAACGCCATGGAACACGGTCAATTATTGCTCTTGAGAGGAAGGTGCCACTTCAGGCTCTTCTGGAGGTTGAGGTTTATCTTGCTCAACATCGACGACTAATGGCGACTTAATGTTACCCAGCTTCGCCAATAGGCCCGCCAAACGCTGGCGCATCTCACGACGATCAACAATCATGTCGATCGCACCATGCTCAAGCAAGAACTCACTGGTTTGGAAATCGTCTGGCAGATTCTCGCGTACGGTTTGCTCAATGACGCGACGGCCAGCAAAACCGATAATCGCTTTTGGTTCTGCGACATTAATGTCTCCGAGCATAGCAAAGCTCGCGGTCACTCCACCGTAAGTTGGATCAGTGAGTACCGAGATGAATGGCAAGTTGTGACGCGATAAACGCTCAAGTGCCGCACTGGTTTTCGCCATTTGCATCAATGACATCAAGGCTTCTTGCATGCGCGCCCCACCACTGGCCGAAAAACACACCAGGCCACAATGGTTTTCGATCGCGTGCTCGACCGCTTTAACAAACCGTGCGCCGACGACTGCGCCCATCGAACCGCCCATGAACTTAAATTCAAACGCACAAGCAATCACGGGCACGTCTAGCACACTGCCTTTCATGACCACGAGTGCATCTTTTTCCCCACTGGACTTTTGCGCGGCTGACAGGCGATCTTTATACTTTTTCGAATCACGAAATTTTAATACGTCTTTAGGCTCCAGTTCACCGGCAATCTCTTCACGTCCTTCAGGATCCAAAAAAACATCCAGACGACGGCGTGCTGGCATACGCATATGGTGGTCACACTTGGGACAAACTTCCAAATTACGTTCGACATCAGCGTGATAAAGTACTTGATCACACGACGTACACTTGGTCCAAACCCCTTCAGGGATCGACGCCTTGCGTGATGAACCAATATTACTTTTGGTTAATATTTTCTCTAGCCAGCTCATGGACAACCTTTACTTAGTCATGGCTATCACAATTAGACAACCATCTTGGATTCGTAACAAATTAGACCGAATTAAATCACAAGTCTGCCAGACTTGGGATAAAAAACTGGTACTACCTATTCTGTCTCCGTACGCTTTGCGCCGAGTATGCTCTCGGATTCCATCACCTGATCGGGCAAAAACAAAGGCCCTATCGGCGGGCGTGGTAAGCCATATTGATCCGGATAATCCACCTCGACCAAATACAAACCTTCCGCTTTGGCCGTCGCGGCCGCCAAGGTGCGATCTTTCTGTGCCAGTAGCCATGCGATCCACTCTGGCGGCTGTTCTTTACGACCGACAGCCATGAGGCTGCCCGCGATATTGCGCACCATGTGATGCACAAAGGCATTCGCTTTTATATCGATCACGATAAACCGCCCCTGACGCGTGACAGATAAATGCATCACATTCCGCCATGGCGAGTGAGATTGACATTGTGCCGCACGAAATGACGAGAAATCATTCTCACCTAGTAAATACTGACCCGCTCGCGCCATTAAGGTTTCATCCAACTCGCTATGATAGTGACTGACACCTTTACCCAGTATCGCTGGGCGCAAAGAGTGGTTGTATATCACATAGCGATAGCGGCGTGCTGTCGCACTGAATCGCGCATGAAAATCGTCTGGAACAGGCGTGGCCCAACGTACGGCAATCGCATCAAGCAAGTTTGCATTCACTCCCATCGTCCAGGCTTTTAATGGCCGTTGGCTATCGCTATCAAAATGCACCACCTGTCCGGTGCCGTGGACTCCCGAATCGGTACGCCCCGCACATTGTACTGCCACAGGGTGATTAGCGACGGTCGACAAGGCCTTTTCCAAGTGTTCTTGGACACTGGTGACTTCTCGTTGCCTTTGCCAACCGTAAAACTGGGCGCCGTCATATTCAATGCCTAACGCGAATCTCATGCCTGTGCCTTTTTAGTTACTGCTCAACAAGGCGCAGCATTATACCCATAAAGCCGGCCTGTTGCAGGTCTTAACATCGACTGTCTATTCTGAGGCCGAATAAGCAATCAGGTAGCCTGTGCTACCTGATTGTGGTGTTACCTAAGTTGTTCAAGCAGTTGCCGAGCCTCTTGCTGCAAGGCCTTATTGCCTGACTGAATCACTTTTTCTAATAAGGAAATCGCGCCATCCATATCATTCATTTCCAAGTAAGCTTTCGCCAAGTCGAGATTGGTCGATGCCTCTGTGCTGGCGGTGTCGCCATCAACATCAATCGCACTAATGTCTTCTAACACATCAGGGAATTCATCCAACCCTACGTCAAGGTTCATCTCTGCCTTATCGGGATCAATATCTGGCGTCGAGCCGTCATCGCGCATAAGCTCTTCGATACTAATGTAGTCGTCATCTTCCTGCTCTTCGCCGATAAGCTCACTTTCAGCATCACCCTCACCGAGCAGATCATCATCCAAGGCCTGTTCCAGTTCAAAGGTTTCAAGCGAGGCCGGATCAATGGCGGGTTGTTGGCTCCAATCTTCACTTTCGGCTTCTGGCTCTGGCTCATTATCGGCTTGCCAAACCGCTGCTTCTTCGTCGGATAAAGCGGAAAGATCGAGAGGCTCATCGTCATCGGATTCCGATAGCAAGGCCTCCATATTCAGACCACCGACCTGGTGATCATCGTCATCCAGATCACTGATATTGAGTGTATCGCGCTCGGGCGCCTCAGAGGTTGGCGCGTTGTCTTGCTGCTCATTGAGATAAGACTCGAGCTCTCGTTGTTCATCGAGTGCCGCCCCTAGCGCATCGTTTTCATCAAACTCACCCAAATCGTCTAACGACAGAGAATCAAACGTGTAATCACGTTCCTCTTTTGAGGTGGGCTCTGGCTCTGGCTCTGGCTCTGGCTCTGGCTCTGGCTCTGGCTCTGGCTCTGGCTCTGGCTCTGGCTCTGGCTCTGGCACGCTATCAAGTGCAGCTTGTTCTTCTTCGTCAACCGGTTCTGCATCTGCCAGTGCGGCTTCTTCATCATATTCAGGCAGATTGGTTAAATCGAGTAAATCTTCCTCTTTAATATCATCGAGGTTTTCGCCTTGATCAGGCTGCTCGTTGGCGACGGGCGCTTCATCCGCGTCATCCTGTGCATCGTCGTCAGTATCGGGCTCTGCAGTGTCATCGGCTGGCGCTTCGTCCGCGTCATCTTGTGCATCGTCGTCAGTATCGAGCTCTGCAGTGTCATCGGCTGGCGCTTCGTCCGCGTCATCTTGTGCATCGTCGTCAGTATCGAGCTCTGCAGTGTCATCGGCTGGCGCTTCGTCCGCGTCGTCCTGTGCATCGTCGTCARTATCGGGCTCTGCAGTGTCATCGGCTGGCGCTTCGTCCGTATCATCCTGGGCGTCGTCCTCAGTCTCGGGCTCTGCAGTGTCATCGGCTGGCTCTTCGTCCACGTCATCCTGTGCGTCGTCGTCAGTCTCGGGCTCTGCAGTGTCATCGACTGACTCTTCAGGTGCAGTGTCGGATGTGTCTTCAACCTCAGCGGCGTCATCCGATTCAACCGTTTCTTCGGGTTGAGCGTCTACTGGCTGATCATTCGCGATTGGCTCTTCGTCCACGTCATCCTGTGCGTCGTCGTCAGTCTCGGGCTCTGCAGTGTCATCGACTGACTCTTCAGGTGCAGTGTCGGGTGTGTCTTCAACCTCAGCGGCGTCATCCGATTCAACCGTTTCTTCGGGTTGAGCGTCTACTGGCTGATCATTCGCGATTGGCTCTTCGTCCACGTCATCCTTTGCATCGGATTCAGCGGTATCCTCGCCTGGCGCTTCGTCCGTGTCATCCTGTACGTCATCGTCAGTCTCGGATTCCGCAGTGTCATCGACTGACTCTTCAGGCTCAGCGTCGGGTGTGTCTTCAACCTCAGCGGCGTCATCCGATTCAGCCGTTTGTTCGGATTGTTGGTCTGCTAGCGACTCGTCGGCGACGGGTGCTTCATCTGTATCGTCCGGAGCGTCAGCTTCGACGGTGTCATCCGGCTCAGCCGTTTGTTCCGGTTGTTCCGGCTGTTGGTCTGCTGGCGACTCGTCGGCGACGGGTGCTTCATCTGTATCGTTCTGAGCCTCGGCCTCGGGTTCCGCGGTATCCTCGGCTGACATTCCATCCGTATCATCCTGAGCTTCGGCCTCGGGCTCTGCAGTGTCATCGGCTGGCGCTTCATCCGTGTCACCCTGTGCATCGTCGTCAGTCTCGGGCTCTGCGGGCTGTTCTGCCTTACGAGGATCAGGCTCTGGTTCACCCTCTGATTCATAAAGCAGTTTTTCGAGTTCCGCTTCATTAGGATCGCTGTCTTCAGCTTCTTCCCACAGTGCAGGATCATCTTCATCCGCAAGTGGATCGGATTCGTCGTCGTCACCTAACACTTCCTCCAACAAGGCGTCAGAGTCTTCAAGGTGCGGATCATCGTTGTCTAATACTTCATCCAGTAAAGCATCACTGCTTTCATCAAACTCAGTCTCCGTATCATCTTGATCATTCAACCAGCTATCATCATCGTCATCATCATCACCGACAAGCTCATCAAGAAGCTCGGTCGTGTTGTCGAGCGAAACGCTGTCTTCGTCGTCATCATCTGATAAATCAATTTCTTGGCTGAGATCTAACGCTGGCTCATCGGCAAGGGCTGAGTCAAATAATGCATCATTCGGTGCTTGCTCTTCCGACGCTTCGCTTGATTCAGGGTTATCATCCGATGTCGCCTCAGTATCACTCTCTACGTCTGCTTCTGATTCACGCGTGGACTCAGAGGGGTCCTCCGACGTAGATTCAGTACCCGATTCCCCGGCGAGTAAGGCATCAATGTCATCTACATCACTGTCGTTACCTTCTTCTAGCGCTTTCGCCCACTCTGCTGCAAGCGCCTCGTCTGCACTCATTTCCTCTTCAGGGAGGGCTGCGTCGTCGGTTTCACTTTCGCTGTCGGTCGACGTTTCGGTATCGGCAGGCGGTGTATCCGCCAATTCATCTAACGCACGCTCCATGTCCTCGAGTCCAATGGCATCGTCACTGGTTGGCGCAACGCTCGATTCGTTACCAGACATGTCGTCCAGTTCATCGTCAAGATTGAGATCATCAAGGTCCGTGTCATCACCGAATACCGTGTCATCACCAAATGCCACGTCTTCATCACTACGACCATCCTCAGTGATCTCTAACTCATCGTCAGATTGATCTTGGTGACTCTCCCCTTCCTGCTCATCTTCAGGATCGGGCACCATGATAACCGGCATATCATCTAGCTCATCATGGTCGAGTGAGGCGGGCTCGTCATGCTCTTCGTTTTGTTTCTTACGACGCGCCAAGAAGAAGAAAACCCCACCGGCAATTAACGCGCCAGGAATGATCGCGAACATGGCGAGCAGGAGTGGATTATCCAATAAAGAGTCGACCGCAGAGGGAGGCTGCGTCTCTTGTTTCGCCTGCTGCTGACGTTGTTGTTCTAGGAAAGCACGTATTTCCTGATTCAACTCGTCATCACTGCTCATTTTTTCTTTCAGCGCATTCAGTTCGTACTGAACTTCGGATAAGCGCACTTTGAGCACATGATTACTCTCAACCAAGCGGGTCATTTCTTGATCTGAGTTTTGTAGCTGAGATTGCAACGTTTCTACCACTTCAGGTTGTGGTGTCTCAGGCTCACTCGCGTCAGCGTCCTGTGCCTGCTCTGTTTCTGAGGCGCTTTGTTGCGATTCTGGTTCAGCTTGCTCGGGTTCGACTTGCTCTGATGCTTGAGCGTCAGGCTGGGTGACTTGATCACTCAATGGTGTCGTCGTTTGTGCTTGCTTACGTGCGCCATCAATTTCAAGACGATTTACGACATCTTGCGTACTTTCTCGTTCGATTTGCTCCAAGGTTGGCATCACTAATGTGCTACCTGGCTGCAAGCGATGGATATTATTATTGGCAAACGCGTCGGTATTGAGACGGAAAATCGCGCCCAATGTTTGGTAAACACTGACTTGTGTATTGGGACGCATTTGCGTCGCAATCGACCACAAGGTTTCGTTTGCACCTGTTGGGCCATATTGCTGCGCGGATTGCACCGTAGGCGGTTGTTGTGCGGATGACGACTCAGTCGTCATTTCGTCTTGCGGGCCCAGAATACGAATGGCCGCCTCGACCGGTAAGGTAGACACACTGACGAGACTGATCGCCAATAACCCCACGACGGCAAGAAGATGCCGCCTCACTGTGTGCGAGATTATCGTCAATCGCGTTTGAGAAGAAGACTGTTCACTTTGCTGTGCGTTGGACACACCCGCACTCCCTATGGCAGAAATGGCCTCACTAAATATCTAACTATATCGGAAGCCATGCGAAAAACTGTAGTTTGATGATATAAAAGTGTGTTGTGCGATCAAACTGTGGGCGCTCTGCCTCAGTTTTGCCTCGATGATAGCATGCCCACACTTCGCGTATCGTCATCTGTGCAAATTTAATGCCTAAAAAAATACCCCATCAACGGATGGGGTATCAATCAAACTGACATGGTGATGCGTGGACCATCACGCTCTTGTCATCGTCACACGCTGTCGATTAAAGATAATCGCGCACTAAGACTTCAGCAATTTGAACCGTGTTGGTCGCGGCACCCTTACGCACATTGTCAGCAACCACCCAGAGGTTTAAACCATTTGGATGGCTAATGTCGTTACGGACCCGTCCCACAAGCACCTTGTCTGATCCCGTCCCTTCTTTGACTTGGGTTGGATACTCTTCGCCTTCAAAGACTTCAATATGCTCGTGCTGGCTAAGGATTGCCATCGCCTCTGTTGCGTCAATGGGTTGACGGCATTCGATATGCACCGCTTCTGCATGGCCATAAAAAACAGGCACACGCACACAAGTAGGGTTAACCCCAATCATCTCATCAGCGAAAATCTTTTGCGTTTCCCACACCATCTTCATTTCTTCTTTGGTGTAGCCGTTATCCATAAATTGATCGATCTGAGGCAAGCAATTGAAAGCAATTTGTTTGCTATAGAGCGAAGGTTCGGCATCTTGGCTATTGAGTAGTTTCACCGTTTGGCCCGCGAGTTCGTCGACACCCGACTTTCCAGATCCTGACACCGATTGATAGGTAGAGACGTTAATACGTTCGATCCCCACGGCATCGTAAATGGGTTTTAATGCGACCAGCATCTGAATCGTTGAGCAATTGGGATTTGCAATAATATTGCGGTTACGAAAATCACCAATCGCGGCTGGATTAACTTCCGGTACCACCAAGGGCACATCGAAATCATAGCGGAATTGTGAGGTATTATCGATCACCACCACTCCTGCTTCTGCGGCAATAGGCGCCCAATGTGCGGAGGTTTGCGCGCCTGCCGAAAACAAGCCAATTTGAACTTGGGTCCAATCAAAGGTGTCGACGTTTTGCACACGCAAACTTTCGCCTTTGAAGGTAATGGTTTCACCGGCACTGCGCTCGCTGGCAAGCAGGTGGAGAGTGCCAATAGGAAAATCGCGCTCTTCTAAAATGTCGATAATGGTACGGCCTACCGCACCTGTTGCGCCCAAAACCGCAACATCAAATGCTTGTGTCATGCGTGCTCCTCAATACTAAAGCCCAGCTTAGCCAGCGACTGTAACCCGAAATCAGCGTGTCCGGCTACCGTGATCGCACTGTACTCACGTCGATCCCAGTAATTTTTTCGTAATTGGTCAAAGGCTGTACGCTGTGCCGGTTTGTTCTCCCCTGCTTGTGTCATCGCTCGGCGAAAATCACTATCGTCGCGACGGATATCATAAACAAGTTGGGTTAACGCCATAAGATCAGTCTGCTGCCAAGGCGCGGCTAGTTGCACAGAAGGAATGGGCGCTGTCGGCAATAGATCGGCGGCGTCAGCGCGCTGTGGTAACGATAAATGTTGGCATAAGGCATTAAACACCATGGTGGTACCGCGCGCTTTTCCTTCCAATCCATAGCCAGCGATATGTGGCGTTGCAAAGGTTAGCCGTTCGACCAACGCAAGATCGACCTCGGGCTCATGCTCATACACGTCCAAAACTGCATCCATATCGCCTCGTGCCAGCCGTGTCTTAAGCGCTTGATTATCAACAATCGGGCCGCGTGCGGCATTAATCAAAATGCTTCCCGGTACGAGTGCATTTAAACGAGCGTGATTCATCAAGTGATGAGTAGGGTGCTCACCAGTCGACGTCAGAGGCGTATGAAAGGTCACCACATCCGATTGTGCAATCAGCGTATCAATATCCACCATATCCGCGCGATTCTCACGCGCCTGACGCGGCGGATCGCAGAGCAAGGTTTTAATGCCCAGTGCAGCTAAACGATCAGCTAAGTAACTCCCAACGTGACCGACACCGACAATACCGACGGTTCGGTCGGTCAATTTAAATGCTTGCTGTTGCGCCAACACCAATAAGGCACTGATCACATATTCCGCGACCCCAACTTTGTTGCAGCCCGGCGCTGCCGTGGCATATACGCCTTGTGCTTGCAGTGCATCAAAATCAAGGTGATCTTCTCCCGCGGTAGCCGAGCCGACAAAGCGTAATTGCTTGGCACCTTTAATCAACGCGTGGTTAACATGCGTGACACTGCGCACCAACAAAGCGTCGGCATCTTGGATATCTTCCGCACCGATCGCCCGGCCAGGTAAGGCAACGACTTCACCTAATTGGCTAAACAATGCCTGGGCGTAGGGCATGTTTTCATCTACAACTATTTTCACGGTCAGCATCCTGTTTTTAACGTCGCGTACGAGCGCTGAAAAATAACGCCCATTGTATCGCCCTACCTGCAAGAAAACATCCGCCAAAAAGCATGCCCCCACGTCGGGCCAATAATAAAAAACCCGGCCGTGGCCGGGTCCATTGAAAACCTGAAAATAAGCGCGATATTAGCCGCGATACTTTTCAATCACCAAGGTGGCGTTCGTTCCGCCAAATCCGAAGCTGTTTGACATAACACGAGTGAGTGCTTGCTCACGTGGTTGTGTCACAATATCTAGCCCATCAGCGGCCGGATCCAAGTTATCAACATTGATACTCGGGGCGACAAAGCCGTGCGCCAGCATTAGCGTCGAGTAAATGGCTTCATGCGCCCCAGCAGCACCGAGTGCATGGCCTGTCATCGACTTGGTCGCGGAAATAGCAGGGCTCTTACCACCAAAGACTTCTTGGATGGCACCAAGCTCTTTGACATCACCCACTGGCGTTGACGTRCCATGGGTGTTGATATAATCCACCTCGCCATCAACATCTTGCATCGCCATGTTCATACAGCGCACCGCCCCTTCGCCGGATGGCGCGACCATATCATAGCCGTCAGACGTTGCCCCATAGCCGACAATTTCACCATAAATGGTGGCACCGCGCGCCAGCGCATGCTCAAGCTCTTCAACCACCAGCATACCGCCGCCGCCAGAAATCACGAAACCATCGCGATCGGCATCATAGGTACGTGACGCTTTTTGTGGATCATCATTGTATTTGGTTGAGAGTGCGCCCATGGCGTCAAACATCATGGTGAGTGACCAATCAAGCTCTTCGCCGCCACCAGCAAACACGACGTCTTGTTTACCCAATTGAATCAGCTCAAGCGCATGGCCAATACAGTGTGCCGATGTCGCACAGGCCGAGCTCATGGTGTAGTTGACCCCTTTAATTTGAAACGGGGTCGCCAAGCACGCTGAGACCGTGGATGACATAGTACGTGGCACCATATAAGGGCCGACGCGTTTTACACCTTTCTCGCGTAAGGTATCAACCGCCGTGACTTGGTTGACCGATGATGCGCCCCCAGAACCGGCAACTAGGCCCGTTCTCGGATTAGAAACTTGCTCAGGGGCTAAGCCTGAGTCTTCAATCGCCTGCTCCATGGCTAAATAGGCGAAGCCAGCCGCGTCCCCCATAAAGCGCATTTTTTTACGATCAATGTGGTCGGCTGGGTTAAGTTTGAGATCCCCCCAAACGTTGCTGCGCAGCTTCATATCTGCAAACTGCTGAGAGAAGTTAATGCCAGATTTCCCCGCTTTGAGCGACTCCAGCACTTCTTTGACGTTGTTACCAATACTGGAAACAATCCCCATGCCTGTAATGACAGCTCGTTTCATGATTCTTTCCTAGACGTTAATTTCGCAGTGGATGATAGCGTTTTTAAAGCTGATAAGTGGTCAGCTTTCCTTTCTATCAGTACAATTTCCATCTTCTCTTTCCTGTGTATGAGGCATTTGTGAGCACTCCCTCAATCGACCATGCAAAAATCAGCTGGAATGATACAGGTACGCCTGTTGCTGATCAGTTCGACGACGTCTACTTTTCCAATCACGACGGCTTAGCTGAGACGCGCTACGTGTTCCTGGGGCAAAATCAGTTACCCGAACGTTGGCATACGGCAACTCAGTCACGCTTTGTGATTGCAGAAACCGGATTTGGGACCGGGCTAAACTTTCTCGCCACCTGGCATGCCTTTGACCAATTCCGCCATGCTAACCTTGATAGCACCGTCACGCACCTCCACTTTATCAGTTTTGAAAAGTACCCTTTGACCGTAGAAGATCTCGCGCGTGCCCATCAAGCTTGGCCAGAGCTTGCAAACTATGCTGAACAACTTCGCGCCCATTACCCCGTACCGTTAGCGGGTTGTCAACGTATTGTATTAGCTGATGGTCAGATTACACTCGATTTGTGGTTTGGGGATATTAAAGATTGGTTACCACAAGTACCAACAGGTCAGAAAGGGATTGTTGATGCCTGGTATTTAGATGGTTTTGCCCCAAGCAAAAACCCTGAAATGTGGAACCAGGATTTATTTAATGGCATGGCAAGACTTGCGCGAGAGCAGTGTACCTGCGCGACTTTCACCGCGGCCGGCTTTGTCCGCCGTGGACTGATTGACGCCGGCTTTGACATGAAAAAGGTAAAAGGCTTTGGTCACAAGCGAGAAATGTTAGCGGGCGCTTTGCCTGCTCGCCAAGCCACTGCCAGCCATCCACCTTGGTATGCGCGCACATCCGCCGCAACAGCGGATGACATTGCCATTATTGGCGGTGGTATTGCCAGTGCAGCCTTGATTAGCGCATTACTTCAGCGAGGCAAGCAAGTCACGCTTTATTGCCAAGACCCGCAGCCAGCGGCAGGCGCATCCGGAAATCAGCAAGGAGCGGTTTATCCACTCCTTAATGGCAACAACGACAACTTGAGTCAGTTTTTTGCGCCCGCTTTTTTATTTGCTCGGCAGTTTATTCGCCAACAGGCTGAACAAGGCATTGCCTTTGAACATGACTGGTGTGGTGTTACCCAACTAGGCTATGACAAGAAAAGCGCCTCTAAGCTCGAAAAAATGCTCCATGGCGCATTTCCTGAGGCACTGGTCATGCGCGTAAGCCAAGACGCAGTGACAGAAAAAGTGGGGGTAGAAACTGGGCATGCCGGTGTGTTTTACCCGCTGGGCGGCTGGCTCAGTCCGCAACAGTTTACCGCAGGCGTGATTGGTGCCGCTATCACCCGCGGACAGCTAAGCGCGCATTTTGATTGTCACATCAATGCGTTAACACAAACGGATAATGGTTGGACCCTGAGTACCGCCAACGGTGAGCTGTGTCACCAGAACGTGATTATCGCCAATGGGCACCAAGCGGATAACTTTGACCAAACGGCGCCCATTCCGGTTTACCCCGTGCGCGGCCAAGTGAGCCATGTTCCCACCAATGCTGACCTCCGCGCACTGAACACGGTGTTATGTTTTGAGGGCTATTTAACACCGGCAAATCAGGCTGGCGAACATTGCTTAGGCGCAAGCTATGCGCGCAACAATGCCGACCTTGAATTTCAATCGGCCGATCAGGTTGAAAACCAGCAGCGCTTAACCGACTGTATTGACACTGATTGGGCGCATCATGTACCTGTTGCCGAAACAGGACGCGTTGGTGTGCGCTGTGCCAGTCGCGACCACCTGCCATTTATCGGCAATGTGTGTAATTACGACGCACTACTTTGGGCCTACCAAACCCTGCAAAAAGACAAGGAAAAAGCCGGTTCCGTCCCTGTTTACCCTGGGCTATATTGCCTTCTGGGGCTTGGTTCTCGCGGTCTTACCTCCGCGCCTCTCGCCGCAGAAATCCTCGTCGCTCAGTTATGTGATGAGCCCTTGCCTTTGCCACAGTCAGTACTCGATACCCTGCACCCGGGACGCATGTGGGTCCGCAAACTGCTAAAAGGTAAAGCGGTGTAGCGAATGGTTAGTTATATACCGGTAAAAACAAGCAAGTGTGGGTAAAAACAACCAAGCCATCGTCGAGGCGATGGCTTGATAATCACTGGATACCGCAGAACAGGAGTTGAAAAGCGCAGTTATTAATAAGCGCGGTATTGCAGTATTAAGCCGATTTTTCGACTTGTTGCTGAAGCAGATCCCAAAGCGCCCCGACCAAGCGTTGATCGCCCGGTGAGAGTTCACTCGCATTTTTCGACAAGCTAGTGTCCACGCGCGCTTTTAATGACGCCACTTCATCCATGCCCTCTAACTCACAATCCGCAGCCGCCAGCGAGACGTGGCCGCGTAAATAGCCACTCGCAAATAATTCATCGTCTGAGGCAGTGTCTACCATCTCATCGATTAATGCCAAAATGCGTGCTTCATAATCTTGAACTTTCATCTTATTAACCTTAGCTGGGCAACGTAAAGTCATCGGGCCCCAGAGCAGAGACACCGTAAAAGTCTCGCAAGGTATCAGAAAACTGCTTAGCGCGCACGGGCAAAGCCGGGCTTGCCTCTACGTCAGATAAATAATCAATGACTTGCTGACGGACTTTGCCCGCAAAGGCATGGCGATCGGGCTCTACACCACTTAAGTTGTCGCAGCTGACTTGAAAACGAAAACCACAACTTGCCGCAAGGATCCACTCAATCGCTTGAGGCTTCACTTCTACCGCTTCAAACGCGGCTTGCGTGTCAGCATCGCGGCCATCGGGGTGATACCAATAGCCATAATCTTCCAGTTGACGGCGTTTCTCACCGGCAATGGTCCAGTGTGCGATTTCGTGTAGCGCTGAGGCAAAAAAACCACGCGCAAAGATCACGCGGTGATGCGGGTGATTTGAATTCGACGGCAGATAAATAGGCTCATCGCCGCCCAATAACAGCTCGGTGTTAAAAGTCGCGAGAAAGGTTTGGTTAAACAGTTGAATTAAATCGTGATAGTTATGAGTCATAGGGGAAATTTACAAACATGCCCCGCCAACAAATGACGGGGGGAGCGTCAACAAATAACAAGATACATGAAGCGTGTGTGAATTGGCGGGCCGGCTTTTAACGGCCAACTTGCCCACGATGACGGAGCAAATGGTCCATCAGTACGATTGCCACCATGGCTTCGGCAATCGGCACCGCACGGATCCCCACACAAGGATCATGACGGCCTCGCGTCACCACATCGGCAGCGTCACCATGAACATCAATACTCTTACCCGGCACTGTGATGCTAGAGGTGGGCTTTAATGCCAAGTGCGCGACCAGTGGCTGCCCTGAAGAGATACCGCCAAGAATGCCTCCCGCATGGTTCGAGGCAAACCCGTCCGGGTGGATTTCATCACGATGCTCACTGCCACGCTGATTCACCACGTCAAACCCATCTCCGATTTCGACCCCTTTCACCGCGTTAATCCCCATCAACGCATGGGCAATATCGGCATCTAAACGGTCAAACACCGGCTCGCCAAGACCGACAGGAAGGTTTTCTGCCACCACGGTGAGCTTGGCACCGATTGAATCTCCGTCTTTTTTCAGTTGACGGATCAGCGCATCCAATTCCTCGAGTTTATTCACATCTGGGCAAAAGAAAGGGTTTTGCTCAACTTGCGCCCAATCTACGGTATCGATGGTGACCTCGCCCATTTGCGCCAGATAAGCGCGCACTTGAATGCCGTGCTCTTGCGCAAGGTACTTTTTAGCCACCGCACCGGCTGCCACGCGCATGGCTGTTTCACGCGCCGACGAACGACCGCCGCCACGATAATCACGGACGCCATATTTATGGTGATAGGTGAAATCAGCATGGCCTGGACGAAACACATCTTTGATTTTGGAATAATCTTTTGAGCGTTGATCCGTGTTTTCAATCATCAACCCAATCGATGTGCCGGTGGTTTGGCCCTCAAACACACCAGAGAGAATTTTGACCGCATCGGGCTCACGGCGCTGCGTGGTGTACTTAGACGTGCCCGGCCGGCGACGATCCAGATCCTGTTGCATGTCTGCTTCCGTCAGCGCTAACCCCGGTGGGCAGCCATCAATAATAGCGCCCAACGCCACGCCATGACTTTCTCCAAAGGTGGTGACGCGAAAAATTTGTCCAATCGTATTGCCTGCCATGCCTTCCTCTGTTTGCCTGATGGGCATTGTTGTGTTTTTGCATACTTTGTTAGCAATTAACCATAAAGCAACCAAAGACGCAAAAAAATCCGCTGACTCGCCTCCTAAATAGAAAAAAGCCAGCACAAGGGCTGGCTAAGTAACACGAGCAAAGGCACGCATTAATCGCGATAAAGGGCAAATTCATCGGCACAGGTGACTAAATCGCGACGCGTGATCATAAAGACACCATGGCCTCCCTGCTCGAATTCAAGCCAATGCAAGGGCAAATGACCATACTGCTCTTGCATATGCACCATGGAGTTGCCCACTTCACAGATCAACACACCGTCTTCGCTAAGATAATCCGGCGCATTGGCAAGCATTCGACGCACTAACTTCAATCCATCCGTCCCCGCGGCGAGGCCCAGTTCAGGCTCATGACGGAACTCATCCGGTAAGTCGTCCATGTCTTCTGCATCGACATAAGGCGGGTTGCTCACAATTAAATCGTATTTGTCTTGTGGCACTTCTTTAAGCAAATCGGAACGGATTGGGATCACTTGCTCTTCCAAGCCGTGATCCTGAATATTGATTTCGGCAACATCGAGCGCATCGGTGGAAATATCAACCGCGTCTATCTCGGCATCGGGGAAGGCGTAAGCACAGGCAATCGCAATACAGCCACTGCCGGTACACAGATCCATTATTCGATTCGGTGCATGCGGCAAAATACCGGCAAACTCTTGTTGGATGAGCTCACCTATCGGAGAGCGAGGCACCAACACCCGTTCATCGACAAAGAACTCTAAACCACAGAAATAGGCCTTATTGGTCAAATACGCGACCGGCGTTTTATCGTTAATACGCGCAATCACACGCTCAACAATACGATGCTTTTCACTGGTTGTTAGGCGAGAAAAACGGGTTTCAGACGGGACATCAATAGGAAGATATAAGGTCGGGAGTACCAGCTGAACCGCTTCATCCCAAGCATTGTCAGTGCCATGGCCGTAAAATAACCCTGCCGCATTGAAACGACTGACTGTCCAGCGCAGCATGTCTTGCAGCGTATGTAACTCACTGACCACTTCTTCAGTAAAAATCGTATCCACATTGGCCTCCATCGGCTTCATGCAATTTGGGGTCGCCCTTTGACGCTAGGTCAGTACAATAAGCAGCATTTTGAGCTGGCTGATTGTACAATGAGCCTATTACCTCGGAGACAGTTTTTTTATGAGCAAAAAACCATCGATGACGGAAGAGGAGTTAGCACTATTCCGTGATGCCGTCAAAGGCGCAAAAAAGTTGGAGCAGGATACCATAAACCCGCCACAACGCCAGATGAGCAAACCACGTAAACAACGCCAGTTTGAGCGGCAAAGTAGCGACCATGCCTTTTATTTCTCCGATCAGTTTGAGCCACTTTTAACGGAGTCAGGGCCCATGCACTATGCGCGGCAAGACGTCTCTAAGTACGAAGTCAAACGGCTTCGTCGTGGCGTCTATGTGCCCGATATCTATTTAGATTTACATGGCATGACCCAAACCGAGGCAAAGCGAGAGCTCGGGGCGATGCTCGCCGAGTGCGTCAAAGAGGGGACCGGCTGTGCCAGCGTGATGCACGGTATTGGTAAAGGCATCCTCAAAGAAAAAATCCCCCTCTGGCTCGCCCAGCATCCCAGCGTGATGGCGTTTCATCAAGCGCCACGCGAGTTTGGTGGCGATGCTGCCCTCTTGGTATTAATCGAAGTGCCTGAGCGTTAGCGTCCGAGCTGACGTGGCGACATCAGGGTAGCCAGTGACGCCTGTTGCGTCGCTGTGTCAACGTCAATGATCGCCATTGCCGAGGTGGCAAACATTGGCGGTTGGCCCTCTTTTACCCATTCATTGGTCAAGTAGCCAACCAGCGGTAAATGTGAGATCAAAAAAATCACACCGGGATTATCTACCTCTATCATCGCGCTTAGATACGTATGGACCTGATCGCTGTTTCCATACGGCGTAATACCCTCTTCAGTGAGTACTTCGCCAGCGGCAGGCAATAGAGGCGCACATGCTTGCCATGTCTGTTGCGCGCGTAAATACGGACTGACGAGTACTTTATCAATGGCCTGCCCGTTAAGCTGCTGCTGGAGCCAGGTTGCCATTTGTTGGCTTTGTTGCTCGCCATGCGCGGTCAATCCGCGTTCACTATCACTGGCCGCGAAAGCTTGTGCTTCGCCATGACGCATTATGATCAATTTCATCGCGTTAATACCCACACTTCTATACTGAGATTTGCTGCATGCTACCAAGGTAAAACACCAAAGACCAAATAAGTGGTTTGCGACTCTGGTCAGTGGTAGTCATACTTAACCTTAACTTATTTACTTTAAAAGTGAGTTGCTTGTGTACGTCAGCCCAAACGACAACAAACACTACCGTTATATCACGCTGCCTAATGCATTGCGTGTTTTACTGATCAACGATCCACAGGCGCATCGCAGCGCCGCGGCCTTGTCGGTCAATGTGGGGCACTTTCATGATCCGGTAGACCGACAAGGGCTCGCTCACTTTCTCGAGCACATGCTATTTTTAGGCACTGAGTCTTATCCAGTGATTGGCGATTTTCAGCGATTTATCAGCCAACATGGTGGCCATAACAACGCCTGGACGGGGACAGAAAATACCACCTTCTTTTTCGATATTCGTCCCAATCAGTTCGCCCCCGCCTTAGATCGCTTCAGCGCTTTCTTTATTTCACCGCGTTTCGACGCAGATGCCGTGGATAAAGAACGTCAATCAGTTGACGCTGAATATCGCATGAAGCTCAATGATGATGTGCGACGTATCTATCAAGTTCACAAAGAAACCATTAATCCTCAGCATCCGTTCGCCAAATTCTCCGTCGGTAGTGTAGAAACATTGGCTGACCGTCCGGATCAATCAGTGCGCGATGATTTGATCGCATTTTATCACGCCAATTACAGCGCGAATTTGATGACGGTTGCGCTCACCGGACCACAATCGCTCGATGACCTTGAGGCGCTGGCCCAGCAATATTTTGCCGCGATTGCTAATCATGATTATCCCGTGCTTACCGTTGACGCACCGCTAGTGACCAAGGCCGAGCGCCATCAATGGGTCACCATTGCGCCGCTTAAAGAGGTGCGCAAACTCACCCTCACTTTCTCCGTGCCAGAAAGCCCTGATCAATATCGTACCAAGCCTTTATCTTACATTGCCCATCTGCTCGGTTATGAAGGCCCGGGTAGCCTGATGTCATTATTAAAAAATAAAGGCTATATCAACACACTCTCAGCAGGCGGCGGGATCAGTGGGCGAGACTTTCGCGAGTTTACACTTGGCTTTGCGCTCACCGAATTGGGCTTAAGCCACATCGACGATATCATCACCCATGTTTTTGAAGCGATCGCATTGATTCGACAGAACGGTGTCCAAGCTTGGCGCTATCAGGAAAAGCGGCAAGTGCAAGAGTTAGCTTTTCACTATCAAGACGCACTTCGCCCTATTGATACCGTGAGTCAGTTGGTCATGAATATGCACCATTACGCACCGGCCGATCTCTTGTATGGGGATTATATGATGGCCGGCTTCGACCACACTCAAATTCAAACCATGTTGCAGCATATGAGCGTCGATAACGTTCGAGTGATGCTGGTGGCAAAAGGCTTTAGCCATGATCAGCAAGCAGAATGGTATCAAACGCCTTATTCCATCAAACGGTTTTCTGCTAAGCAAATCGCACAATGGAAAACAGACTCGATATCGCCAGCGCTCGCCCTACCGGATCCAAACCCCTATATTGCCGATGCACTGCACCCGCTCCCCGTTGAGCCCGACCAAAGTGACACCCCGCACTTAATCGAGACGTTGCCAGGCTTTCGTCTCTGGCATGGCCAAGAGCCACACTTCCGCGTGCCGAAAGGGCATGTCTATATTGCCATTGATAGCCCACATGCGGTCGCGACGGTTAAAAATATTGTCATGACCCGGCTTAGCGTTGAGATGTTATTAGAAGCATTGAATGAGCAAGCGTATCAGGCCGAAATTGCGGGCATGAATTACAATTTGTATGCGCACCAAGGCGGCGTGACCTTAACCCTCAGTGGCTTTAACGATAAGCAACCTTTATTACTCAAGCTGATTTTACAGCGATTTTCTCAGCGCAGTTTTAATCCCGAACGCTTTGAAACGATTAAAGCGCAGCTAAAACGAAGCTGGGAAAATGCCGAGAAAAATAAACCACTCAGTCAGCTGTACAACAGTATGACCGGCTTATTGCAACCCAATAACCCACCATATCATGCCCTTTTAAGTGCATTAGAGACGGTGACATTGCGCGATCTACCTGAGTTTGTCGAGGCCATGCTCGCCACCCTCCATGTCGATATGTTTGTCTATGGCAATTGGCACCTTAACCATACGCAAGCACTGGCCAACACCGTTAAAGATGCGCTACGCGTAGAAGGGCAAGCCTATCAAGAATCGGTGCGACCGCTGACCTTGCTCGACGGTGTTGGCACCGTCAGTTATGAGCGCACTCTTGGACACGCAGAGTCCGCGCTCTTGGTGTATTATCAAAGCGCATCTACCGACCCGGAGGCGGTGGCGACCTATACCCTCGCGAACCATCTCATGTCGTCCGCTTTTTTTAACGAATTACGGACTAAACAACAACTTGGTTATATGGTTGGCGCGAACAATTTACCCCTCAATCGTCACCCTGGATTGATTTTTTACGTGCAATCGCCGTTGGCAGGCCCTGAGTTATTAATGGGGGCGATTGACGATTTTTTGAATGCGTTTTTTATGGTGCTCTTGGAGATGAGCGAATCGCGTTGGCAGAGCAGCAAACAGAGCCTACTCGCCCAGGTGCGAGAGCCAGATAATAATTTACGCGCGCGTGCGCAACGTTACTGGATCAGTATTGGCAACAAAGATTATCACTATCAACGTCGCGAGCAAGTGGCCGACGCCATGGCTGAGCTCACACGCGCTGATATGGTACGCTTTGTGGTCAATACCTTAAAACCAAGAACCGCCGATAGACTTGTGATGCACAGCTGTGGCATTGACCACCAAGACGATGCCACCTTAGACGGCGCTCACCCTATTACCGATATTGAGGCTTTCCGTGCACAGTGTCGGCGCAGTGAAGACTAACCTACCGTTAAAATATAAAAAAACAGGGCCGCGCTTTGTGGCCCTGTTTTTTTGCTTGGCGCTCGCTCTTTTTTAAGCGACGCGCTTATTCGGTATCGGGATAGAAGACATCGCCTTCTTTCGCCATTGCCAACAGGCGTTCACAAGGCGCAAACCGTTCACCGTAACGATTTTGATGCGCTTGGAGCAAGCTCACCACACGTTCGATACCAATATGATCCATGTAGCGGAACGGTCCGCCCAAAAATGGCGGGAAGCCAATGCCAAAGATCGCACCAATATCGCCATCTCGTGCCGAGCGAATGACGCCCTCGTCGAGGCAACGTGCCGCCTCATTCAGCATCATTAGCGCGCAACGCTGGGCCACTTCATGACCCGACAAACTCGCATTGAGTTTAATGTTCAATAAGCTATAGATCTTTTTATCAACCTGCTTACCTTTGCTGCCTTTTTTACTGGCATCGTAGCGATAAAAGCCTTTACCGGTTTTACGCCCTTTACGGTCATCATTTAACAGCACATCAAAGACATCTGGCGCTTCAAAGCGCTTACCCAGCTCCTGGGTGAGAATTGGCGCAATTTTAGCCCCAATATCAATACCCACTTCGTCAAGCAACGTAATAGGACCGACCGGGAAACCAAAGTCGAGCAATGCATTATCGATATGTTCAATCGTTTCGCCAGCCAATAACACACGCGCCGCCTCGTTCATGTACGGGGCAAGAATCCGGTTCACATAGAATCCAGCGCTATCACCCACCACAATCGGTGTTTTCCCCTGTTTGCGAGCAAGCTCGACCACGGTAGATATCGTCTTATCACTGGTCCCTTGGTGCGGAATTACCTCGACTAAAGGCATTTTTTCCACCGGGCTGAAGTAATGCAAGCCAACAACCTTCTCTGGCCGCTGGCTGCCTTCGGCAATTTGGTGGATAGGCAGTGAAGAGGTATTGGTGGCAAAAATAGCGTCTTTACTTGTTATCGACTCCATCTCTTGCACCATGCGGTGTTTTAGCGATAAATCTTCAAACACCGCTTCAACCACCACGTCAGCATTCGACAAGGTCGTGGCTTGTGTGTCACCAGACAGTTGCATCATGGTCGCTTGCAACTCAGCCTTGCTGATTTGTTTACGCTTCCGCTTTTTGTTGAGCAACGCGTAACTGTAGCGAAGCGCGTTTAAAATGCCGTCTTCACTGACATCTTTCACTCGCACGGGGTAACCGGCTTTGGCAACGGAGACATGGGCGATGCCCGCCCCCATCAAGCCACCACCGAGAACACCGACTCGTTCAACCTGACCTGGCTCAGCGTCCGCGCCATTTTCTTTTTTCATCGCGGTCGTTGCAAAGAAGAGACTGCGTAATGACTTTGATTCAGGCGTCATCACCAGCTCGCCAAACTGTCGAGCTTCTTCCGCGAAACCTGTTTTTAGTCCTTTATCTAGGCCTTTTTTGACCACCGCTAAGATAGCATCCGCTGCCGGATAATTACCCCGCGTTTTGGCACGCGCTTTTTTACCCGCTTGATCAAAGACGAGGTTACGCCCTACCGAATTTCCGCTTAACATCCAGCTTTGCCATGTCCGGCTGCGTTTCGGCTTGGACTTTTGCGCCAACGCTTCGGCGACATCAAGCAGAACCGTATTCGGGACACAATCATCAATCACGCCGAGTTTTTTCGCTTTCTTCGCCCGAAGCTGCTTACCGGTTAGCATCATGTCCAATGCATCGGGGACGCCTATTAAGCGCGGTAAACGCTGCGTACCGCCCGATCCGGGAAGCAGACCAAGTTGCACCTCCGGCAAGCCCAGTCGCGTTTTATCCCAATCAGTAGCAACCCGACTGTGACAGGCAAGGGCTAACTCTAACCCACCGCCTAAACAAGGACCATGAATCGCAGCCACCACATGAAAAGGCAGTTTTTCAATACGTGAGAATAAGGCTTGTCCTTGCCCCGCGATCTCACTCGCTTGTTCGGCACTTTCACACGCCTCTAGCATGCGCACGTCAGCGCCTGCGACAAAGTTGTCCGGTTTGCCAGAGTGAATCACCAGTCCTTTAATCGACTGGTTGCCCTCGAGTTGATCCAGCACCGCTGAAACGCCCTCGACAAAACTCGCTTGCAAGGTGTTCATACTCTCGCCAGGCACATCAATGGTCAGCCAAGCAATGTGATTATCAGCAATCGTTAACGTAAAGGCTTGCGTATTATCGGTTGTCATTATTCTGCCTCCAAGATCATTGCAGCACCTAGCCCACCAGCCGCGCACGCGGTGTTAAGCGCTAATCCTCCACCACGACGTTTCAGCTCACGCAGTGTTTGAGTGATCATGCGCGCGCCTGTAGCAGCAAAGGGGTGGCCGTAAGCAAGCGAGCCGCCCAGCACGTTGAATTTGTCCATATCAATTTCACCGATAGCGCGATCACGATTGAGGTGCTCTCGGGCAAAGGTGTCAGAGGCAAACATTTTCACATTCGATAGGGTTTGCGCGGCAAACGCTTCGTGCATATCAATCAAGGTCAGATCCGCCAACGTGATCCCCGCACGGTCTAACGCCATCGGGGTCGCATACGAAGGCCCCATCAGCATGTCTTTTTGCACACCAATCGCCGAAAACGCATAAGAGCGTATATAGCCTAAGACCTCGAGTCCAAGCGCTTTAGCACGGCTTTCTGGCATCATTAGTACTGCCGCCGCACCATCAGTGAGCGGCGTACTGTTTGCCGCGGTCACAGAGCCATGTTTACGGTCAAATGCAGGGCGTAATTTGGCATAATCTTCCAGGGTGGAATGGGGACGCAAGTTATTATCTTGTCCAATCCACGCTTTGTATGGCTCAGGATACGCCGTCATGACTTCATCACTGAGCAAGCCTTCATCCCACGCTTTACTGGCAAGCTGATGAGAACGAAGTGCGAGTGCGTCTTGATCGCCCCGTGAAATTTGATGTGACTTCGCCATTTGCTCAGCGGTCTGCCCCATGCTGAGGCCGGTTGAGTATTCGGCGACGGCCGGTGGTACAGGGGCTAAATCTTTAACCGATAGCTTACTGAGCAGCTTTAAGCGCTGACTCATGGTTTTCGCTTTGCTTAAATCTAACAAGGTACGGGCGAGCTTTTTGCTTACGCCAATCGGCAAGACCGATGACGAATCCGCGCCCCCGGCAATTCCCACTTGGATATTGCCTGCAATCATGCTTTCTGCCACATTGGCGACGGCTTGAAAGCTGGTCGCACAGGCACGGGTGACACTGTAGGCATCGGTGTGAATGTCCATCCCCGTACCCAATACAATTTCTCGCGCAATGTTGGGGGCTTCAGGCATTTGCACTACCTGCCCAAACACCACTTGATCAATGTCTTTTGGGGAAATACTGCTGCGGTTCAGCAGTTCTTGTACCACCATTTTGCCCAAATCAACCGCTGGCACATCAGTGAAAGCGGTTGATTGGCGCGCAAATGGCGTACGCAGCCCAGACACAATGGCAATACGATCGCCATTGCCGGTTTTAAGATGTTGCTGAGACGTCATCACTGCTCCTTAGGATGTTCTACAGGTCTGACCAGGATTGTAACCAAATTGTTACTAGCTTAAAACACCCGTTTTAATTGATTGGTAAGATTGCCAACAAGCGCACAGTTCCGTGTACCCTGTACCGAGAGTGATTTAATAACAGCAGATTGAAAAGAAACTACGGCATAAAAAAAGGGGCTACACGCTAGCGTGAGCCCCAAAAAAGATTGGAAAGCAAAACGATAATCTGGGAAGTGTGCAGTGCTTTTCCCGCACCCAGATCCGAACAGAAAGTCATATCATTCAAAAAGGAAACGCCGTTCACTCAACCTCACGAGTGTCGACACATGGCCGATAACGACAGGGTTAACTTTACCGATTTGCAGGGATTCAATATTGAAACAGATCAAACTTGTGCCGATTTTTCACCTAAGCTGAAATTAAATGACAAATCACTCGGTCTATAGACGGACGCATCGATAAAAAAGGTTCATCCTGCATGACTCGACAAGCCCGCTACGAGGCATTGGTACGCGCTTGGCACCGTGATCTCTACCGGTATGCCTATTGGTTGGCCAAAGATCCACATATCGCCGAAGACTTAGTTCAAGAGACGTGCCTGCGTGCCTGGCGATCCTTGGACAGTTTGCACGACGAGAAGGCAGCGAAAGCCTGGTTGATCACTATTTTGCGCCGAGAAAACGCACGACGTTTTGAGCGCAAACAGCACGATCATATCGATATACAAGACGGAGAATGGGAAGATAAAACCCGTCCCAGCCAAGAAGCTTCAATGGAGCAGCGCTGGTTACATCGACAAATTGCCGCCCTCGCCCCGGAATATCGCGAACCATTGGTGCTCCAAGTGATTGTCGGCTTTAGCGGTGAGGAAATTGCGCAACTGTTAGATTTAAATAAAAACACCGTGATGACACGCTTATTTAGGGCCCGTGCACAACTCAAAGAAGCGCTTGATAATCCAACGGCAGGAGGGCAACAGTATGGACGATCTTGAATTTCGACGCCGTCTTTTGGCCGACCCGTCTGATCCCGAGCTACAGGCATCGAAGGCGGCCTCTCCTCGTCATCAACGCTATGCCGAGGATGTCGCCAATCTCGATAGCAAAATAGACCAAGCGCTTCGCGTTGATGTGCCTGAGGACTTAGCCGATAAAATTCTATTTTCACAAACCAACGATACCGAGCAACCCGAGCGCCGAACTCGCGGGTACCTTGCTATGGCAGCATCCATTGCGTTTGTGTTTGGACTGACACTCGGCCAGTTAAATTGGGGCATTACGACGCCGGATCTAAATCGTACTGCACTGGATCACTACTATCATGAACAGACATTTATTGCGGGCATCAACGAAGCCGCGACGGTTGAGCAAGTGAACGCCAAATTGCAACCTTTTGGAAAAGCCTTCAGTAAGTTGCCAGGCGAGATCACCTATATTAATCATTGCAGCTTTGGTGGCCAACACGCACTGCATATGGTGATGCGAGCCAGCGGGCAGACCTATACGGTGTTTGTGGTGCCATCGGCCAGCCAAGCGCCAGCCGAGAAAAGCGATGGCACAATGCACTCGGTCAGCCTGCCGGTACAATCGGCCAATGTCATTGTGGTGGGCAAGACCAGCGGCCAGGCCGCTCCACTGGCTGAGCAGCTACAGCAACAACTCACGCCCACTGCAATCTAGTATCAAGCTGCGGATTAATCAGCGACAGCTTACGCTGTTAACAGACAGGCTCCTGGACAACCAGGTGCCTGTTTTTAGCGACGATTCCCATCATCGACGTTAGCCAACCCGCTAACTCCCCTCTCTTTCGTTACAGCTGTTCGCTGAGTTTCCTTTCACCTGATGCGAAT
>NZ_MUFJ01000040.1:0-21257 GCF_001996245.1 Salinivibrio sp. MA607
CTTCAGAATATGAATATTGTCTATAGTTTTCTTTTCAATCTGACTCAGTATCAGGTCAGGAGACTTAGCTTCATACTCTTTTGTCTCCCCGTCTAACATAAAAATACAGCCATTACTGTAAAGATTATCAATAGAAGAGTAGACAGATGAACGCGAAAGAGAAATATCTTTCGCTATCTTGTACCCACTGGCACGACCACTCTTTAACAAATTGATGTAAACTAGTGCGTCGGTTTTGGTAAAGCCAAAACCCATCAATTTAGTAACCAGTTCTGTCACGTAAACTCCTCGAGAGATTATTTACTTCAATTATCCTAAAAGGATATCATTCCTTATAGTGTAGATGTAAACAATTATTTAACCCATAGCGCACTGGAAGGTGCGCTATAGCACATATTTCCAACTAAAACTCCTCTTGATCATTCACTCCAGAGATATAGAATCCGTATTCTGACAATTTTATTTTTTTTCCTTTCAGTTCTACGACAACCGTTTTTTTAGAGTTGTTTATTATGATATCCGTATCTCCTCTCGCATAAGCGATTACATTCGGATCCTCGAGGTGATACCAGTGTATTTCTGGATCATTCCATTCAGGATGAGACTTCCGTAGAGCAATCAATTTACGAATAAAACACTTCAAATCCAAGTCTTGTTCATTTTCATCCCAGATCATGCACTTACGATTATTTTCCAGCCCCATGCCTTTACGTCCATCCATACCGACTTCCCCGCCATAGTAAATACATGGAGAGCCGACCTGCGTAAACATAAATAGATAAGCGAGACGAGCTTTACGTTTATCGCTATTACATAGGCTGAGTAAACGGGTTGTGTCATGGCTTTCGAGCAAGTTAAACATCGCTTCATTTACATTTTTTGGATACACCAGGTAGGAGCGAGTAACTGCATGCATGAATGTTTCCTTATCGTAATTATCCAGAGCAAAGTAATCAGTGATAGCCTGTGTTAGTGGATAGTTCATCAGAGAATCATACTGATCACCACGTAACCAGGCCATTCCCTCATGCCAGATCTCTCCTAGGATATAACAATCAGGTTTAAGCCCCTTAACAACTCGACGAAAATCTCGCCAAAAGTCGTGGTCAACTTCGTTAGCAACATCAAGACGCCATCCATCAATATCAAACTCTTCTACCCAGTATCGGGCAACCTCGAGAAGATACTCGCGGCACTCCTCATTTTCGGTATTCAGCTTGGGCATTTCTATTACGTTACCAAATGTTTCATAATTAAAGTTACAGAAATCCCACTCACTCTTAGGCTTGTCAGGGTAAACCGGAAAACGGTTTATCCAAAACCAATCAGCATAACGAGAACTCGCCCCATTCTTTACCACATCCAGCCATAAAGGAGAACGATCTCCGATATGGTTGAATACAGCGTCTAGCATTATTTTCATACCACGACGATGCGCTTCTTTTACCAAAGCGTGAAACGCCTCATTGCCCCCAAAATGCGGATCGACATTAAAATAGTCGACCGTATCGTATTTGTGATTAGCATTGGCGGTAAATACAGGACAAAAATACAGACCGTTAATGCCCAGATCCTGCAAGTAATCAAGCTTTTTAATGACGCCCCATAAATCTCCACCCATAAAGTTGTCCGACGTTGGCGTGCTGCCCCAAGGTTCAACATTTTTCGGCGATATATCTGGTCGTCCGTTAAAAAAACGTTCAGGAAAAATCTGATACCAAATTGTTTTTTTTACCCAGTCTGGAGCCTTCAATACATCTCTAGGATTAATAAAGGGAAAGCAGAAAAAATTACTAAGATTACTGAGTTCATTTTCAGCCACCTTCGGGTYACTAATATCAACGCAGCGCTTCTCTCCGAATAAGAGTTTTTCACTATCTTTTCCATACAAAATAAAACCGTAACGACTACGAAGTTTTGGTGGTTTAAATTCGGCAAACCAATGATCATGATATTCCGACTGACCTTCTAAAATCATCGAGATCTCGTTTCCGCCAATCCAGCCCTGCGCGTCACTCCCTCCTAAGTTACCGCCGTCTAGGCCTCCTTCTGCCCAATGGTAAGGATCGCCTATCCACAACGCGACTTTCTCTAATTCATCTTTCGCAGTACGAAAACGGATATGTAGTGTTTCATTGTCATAGGCGTAACTATCCGCACTTTTAGCCAAGTGAGCTAACGAGCTTTTTGTGATCATATAAAATCCTGACGATTATTCTTTAACAGCACCGCTGACGAGACCGGTGGTAATATGTTTTTGCGTAGCGACAAACAGCAGCGTAATGGGTATAGCCACTAGAAGAGAACCTGCAGCAAATAACGTGTAATTCTCTGCGGAGTTCGACGAAATCCAGCTAAATATACCGATAGCTAACGTCATTTTCTCTTCGCTACGCAGTATGAGTGTAGGCAGAATAAAATCCATCCATGGGCCCGTAAAAGACACTAATCCCACAAAAACAAGAATGGGCCTAGCCAAAGGTAAAATGATTTCAATAAAAATAGTCATATGCCCAGCACCATCTATTTTAGCTGCTTCGTCTAACGAGGTTGGAATTGCATCAAAATAGCCTTTTACTAACCAAGTCATAAACGGGAGCGACCCTGTCACATAAACAAAAAGCATTCCCGCATAAGTATCAATTAGGTGCATTTTAGATAAAAGAATATAGATAGCAGTCATCGATAAAAATGCAGGGAACATCTGTAAAACCAAAATACTCAGCAGTACATTGCGTTTTCCTTTAAAGCGGTATCGAGAAAAAACATACGCCGACATTGTAACGACAACGAGAGAAATCAACATATTTGCAGTCGCCAACATGAATGTATTTTTATACCAGTCAAGATAAGGCGTATCCGAAAACAAAGTCCTATAGTGCTCTAGCGTAAAGGCAACATCAGTGAAGGATGAACTAAATAGATTATTACCTGGTTTAAAAGAAGCTAATACCGTCCATATCACCGGCCCTAATACCAGCAACGCATTCAGAAATAGGAAAAGATACACTACTATTGTGGAACTTCTTCTCAGTAAGTTGCTCATCATTACATACCCACATCATCTTTAAAGGACTTCATTCGACGGAACTGCCAAATAGAAATCAGTGACAAAAACAGAAAAATTATAATAGAAATCACAGATGCTATTTGGTATTGCTGAAAATCCAAAGTCAGCTTATAAATCCAAGTTATGAGTATATCCGTGTGTCCTGCAAATCGATAACTAGGATTAATCGGCCCTCCTTCTGTCAATAGGAAAATAGCACCAAAATTATTAAAGTTAAGAGAGAACGTCATTACTAGAGATGGCGCCACTTGATGCAAAACCATCGGCAGAGTAATTTCAAAAAACTGTTGAAACTTGTTCGCACCATCAACTTCACTAGCTTCATAAATATCCTGAGATATGTTTGTTAACGCTCCAGAAATAAGCAACATAAAGTATGGCGCTCCAACCCAAACACTAACGGCAACAACAGTGATCTTGGCGATAACTGGATCGGACAAAAATGCGACAGAGTCAAAACCCCAGTGATTAAGTAAGGAGTTAACTGGTCCTATACCATTCAACAAGAGTCGAAATATCAATAAAGTTACAAATGCAGGAATAGCATAGGGAAGGATAAATATAACCCGCCATACCTTTTTCCCTCTGATGTTTCGATTATCCAGAGCCAATGCCAGAATAAAACCAAAACCACAGGTTAATACTGTTGCTGCTACAGCCCATTCCATAGTCCACAAAGCAATACCAGAAAATGTTCCTGACCAGATTTTTAATTCAAAAAGCGTAAAGAAATTTTTAAATCCGACCCAGTCCACTAGGTTTTTAGGTGGAATATGATTTGGCGCTGAATAGTTGGTAAATGACACTAGTACCGTTATGAAAATAGGCATAATGATAAAAGCGACACTCGCTAGGAATGCAGGTGATAGTACGATGAAAGCSAACTTATCATCATAGATGGCTTTAATCTGCTCACGAATAGTCAGATTGCAGTTAGTACAATGGTGTGCGTCGCGAACGTTGAAAACGTAAGCACAGAAAAACAAAAACAAATAAACAAGCGTGATAACTCCCTCTACCAGCATAAAAATAGAGTTATCCCCTGGTATCACATTAAAACCACTGCGAATCTGAGCAACATCCCCTAAAGAAGACAATCCTTTTAATGAAAGGACTATTTCAGGCAAATAAAATATAAAAATCAACTGCAGAACTAGCAGTATACTTCCTTTTATCCAGTGCCTCTTAGTCAGTTGTGTCCCGCCCATAAATAGATAGGAAGCAAGCAACCTTGGTGCCGATTTAGTTTCAGACAACAGCATATTCACTCCTGGAACGCTATTTGTTCTTCTATTATTTTCTTAGCATGATCTAAAACCTGTTTAGGTTGCTGATCATTAACCCACATCGCTGTAATCGCACTTGCCATTGGTGACCACAGATAGCCCATCTCCGGAATCGACGGCATCGCATCCGAACTAAAACCCTGGGTAATAATGGCATAAGTTGCTTCATCGGTTTTTTTCATTATTTTTTCCATCAAAGCGCTAACAGGTGGGATAGCCTTAGTCATTTCATAACGCTTCATCAACATCTCATCAGAGGAAATATAGGATGCAAACAATTGTGCTGCTCTCGGGTATTGGCTATAAGAAGAGACAACAGCCTCGCGAACCGTAGAGAACGTTCGTGGATGCTTACCATCAAGTGTTGGGATGGGCGCTACTCCATAGTTTATACCGCTGTTATTATATCCTTGTATCGCCCATGGCCCATCAATAATGGCGGCAACTTTACCTTCGTTAAAAAGTCCACGACGTACCTGAGGATTCCGCATATCACTTGGATTAGAACTGTTTGCTTTACGCAACGCTTTCATAGCATAAAGGCCTTTCTGTGCCAGCGCTGAGTTAATTCCTAGGTCTTTTGCATCCGTACCATTTTTACCAAATTCGTAAGCGCCATATAGGGTAAGAAACATTCGAGACTCGTAGTAGTTTTGTACATCCCACAACAACCCGTATCTATTCTCTTTGTAATCATTGAAATTGGAGCTAAAATCGATGATCTCTTCAAATGTTTTTGGTTTTTCCGCTAACAAATCCTTGTTGTAAAACAAAGCTAGTGTGGAAAAACTGACCGGAAAACCATAACTCACACCTTTGTATTGCGAGGCAGTAACTGCACTAGGCATAAAAGAACGACTAATATCGTCAGCAGACACTAGGTTCTCCATTACTCCACCAGCAACAACCAAACGCCCAAGCAAATCATGTTCAATCTCTGCAACATCGGCGACACGTGCCGAACCACCATCCTGAATCATTCTTGAGGCTGCATCCATTGGAGCAAGTCCACGGAAAGTAAACTGCACGTCATAGTTAAAGTCTTTATTAAATTCGCTGGCGGCAAACTTCATATACTCTAGCGTCGTTTTATCCGTCCAGATAAGAAGATCTGCCTCACTTTCTGGCTGAACATCTTGCGCTAAAACGCCACTAGCCATACTGACTAGCGATGTAAGCAAAGCCGCTTTTATCCATGTACTGGTCATATCCACACCACACCCGTCGTTCAAGAAGTACGACTAGACTATAACTGCCGAAATTTAAGTCAACTTCTATTATAAAAACCCTTAACACAATTGTGATCAAAGTCTACAAAACACGGGGGAGAGGGCACTTAAGGATTATTGACTGTTCATTTATCTTTTGGTTTTCACAGAGCTTCTTAGAATTTAAGTCCCAGTAAATCGTTATATGAAGTAAGTTAAAATCGATTTAAGTGTGATATTGATCAACATAATAGAGTGTTTATCTTGATGAACATCTCATTTCTAGAAGAGTTAGGAGGAAAAATAAATCTAGTTACCGAAAGATAGATAGACGTTCATAGTGGACGACTAGCTACCATCTCGGGACATCAACTGATAATCTAATAGTCAATAAGGATCTATCGTGAAAAAAACGTTAATAGCGGTATCCGTAGCAATAGCATTCTCCGGACCGACATTGTCATACGCGGCCAGCGAACATGGTATCAACTTGGAGGACAGCTTTCTTGAAGAGGCACTTCAGTTTGGAGGACATATTGGTACTTCTGTCGAATACGAAGACAAAGTAACCGATGGTTTTAACGGTAATGAAAAGAAAGAAAAGACCATTACAAACGAAGTGTTCGACGTGTTCTATCGCAATTCCAACTGGAATCTGTCGGCCTTGTATGCACTAAAAATTGAAAACCGTGAGCAGAACGAGCCAGGCTATTATGAGAATGAAGATGGACTCAAGCATCTGTTTTCTATAGATAAAGGATTCAGGCTTACTAACGGCTGGGCTACCGGGCTGATTTACGAGCTTGAATACACCGGCAGTAAACTTTATTCACCTTATGTCGACGGACTGCGTAAGGATCTAGCAGAACACAGCTTCCGGCCTTACCTAACATACTGGAATAACGAACATAGTTGGGGCTTCTACTCAAATCTTGAGTACTTGTATAGTAAAGAAGATAAAAGTGCATGGGGAGAACGCACGGAAGAAGGATATAGTCTGTTATTTAAGCCTTATAAGCGCTTGGGTAACTGGGAGTTAGGCGTTGAGCTGTATTATCAGGTCAAAGATAACGAAGACTACCAGAAAAACGGCACCATTAACGAAATAAGCGACTTTAGTGAAAAATACTTTGAGCCCATTGTTCAGTACACATTTGATGATGCCGGCACACTGTATTTCCGCACTCGGTTTGGGGAAAGTGAAACCAGTCATGCCGCAAACAGCGGTGGCGGCAATGCCAACGTAGACTATTTCAAAGATATTCGTAAAGCCACATTAGGATATGAGCAAGCTTTAGGCGACAGCTGGGTTGTAAAAGGTGAGTACGAGTACGCAAACGAAGTAGAAGATAAAAGTAAACTTGCGGGTTGGGAGACGAAGAATGAAAGTGAACTGACACAGCACACTTTCTATCTTCAAGGGTTGTATCGATTCTAATAGTCCGCTTTGAGAGATCGCAATGCTAAATGTTTCAGAAATCGCGCAGTTACTGGCAGGTAAAATAGAAGGTGATGCATCGATCACCATTGATAAAATTCGCCCTATTGATAGTCAGGAAAAAGGAGGGCTGGCGATCGTTTTTTCTCGAACCGATCTCTCTTCTGTTTACGATACCAAGGCGGACATACTAGTAGGTCCGGAGGCTATCCTAAAGAGTCCAGCCCAAACAAAGATACTAATCGACCATCTCGACGTCAATAAGCTAAATCAATTACTTCGCTACTACAAGATACAAAAATACCGACTATTTGACCAGGGAAACACCTCTCAAAATCCCGACGTCTATATAGGAAAACATTGCCAGCTTGGAAAGCATTGCCATTTCATGCCTGGCGTAAAGATCATGAATGGAGTCACTATTGGTAATAATGTAGCGATTCACGCCAATACAGTGATTAAAGAAGGTACCATCATTGGGGATAACGTTACGATAGATTGTAACAATTCGATTGGTAACTACAGCTTTGAATACATGGCAGGAGAACACGGGAGCTATCGGCGAGTTGAAAGCGTAGGTCGCGTAATCATTCACAACGACGTCGAAATCGGCTCCAATAACTCAATAGACAGAGGAACGCTTGGCGATACTGTCATCGGTGAAGGGAGCAAGCTCGATAACCAGATTCAGATCGGCCATGACTGCCAGATAGGACGTCACTGTTTGATTGTTTCTCAATGTGGTTTTGCCGGTCATACTATGCTGGGCGACCATGTTGTCGTTCACGGACAAGTTGGCACATCCGGACACATCACTATAGGCAGTCATTCAGTCATCAAAGCCAAATCCGGAGTCAGTCACTCTTGCCCGGAAGGTAGCGACTTATTTGGCTATCCAGCTAAAGACGCCAAAGCCTACTACAAGAACCTAGCCGTCCTGAACAAACTAACCAAAGAATTTGACCAAAGTAGAGGTCTTCCGATCAATAAACCAAAATAACGCGACTACAAATTTTAAGCATCAAAAGATCGTCCTGACTGTTATGAGAGAAAGACATAAGCGCTCATATAGTCAGATAACTTAATAACGTGAAACAAAGGATTTGATATGAAACGTTCACTCATTATCGCAGCGATGGCGACAGTCATAATGGCAGGCTGTAGCGCCTCTGATGAACATACCAACAAAACGCTCGTTAAGGCTGACCCGCGCTTCTCCGAATGCAATCTGCCCACTATCGGAGAGCGGGGCCCAGTTCGTCCTTCCCTTTTCGTTGTTGGCTCTTTTCCAGACGGGCAGTGGATTCATACTGAAAACCATATGATGGGCTACAAAGGCGATGGTATCTATCAGGCCGTAAGCGAAGAAAAAGCCGGAAATGTCAGCCTACAATTTGCCACCATGAGCTGGAATCCGCAATACACTGCCGCAGGTATGGAAATGACGGCTGGTCAGGTGAAAGCGCTAAAGCGTGCGGGTTTTGCCAAAAATACTCAGGTGAACCTGCCAACAGATGGAAAATACGTTTGGACAATACAGCTTTCTGCAGACAAAAAGCCTCTTCTTGCAATGGTGTCAAAGTGTAAATGACATTAGGCATAGGCAGGTTAAAAGTTTTCAATCTGCCTAGTTAAAAATCAAGGTGTCAACAGACTGATCACCGGTAAATCAATATCTATTATCAGTACAGAACGGTACACGGAGAAATTCATGGCGACTGTTAGCCTACGCAAAATTGAAAAACAATATGAGAATAAATTTAAAGCCGTTCATAGCATCGACCTAGATATTCGCGATGGCGAATTCATGGTGTTTGTTGGCCCGTCAGGTTGCGCTAAATCAACGACGTTAAGAATGATTGCCGGCTTGGAAGAGATCACTGGCGGTGAAATCCGCATCGGCAATAAAATTGTTAATGGACTGCCGCCAAAAGATCGCCGTATCGCCATGGTATTTCAAAACTACGCGTTGTACCCCCATAAAACAGTTTTCGACAACATGGCCTTTGGTCTGAAAATGCAAAAGCGGCCTAAGGATGAAATTAAGCGCCGTGTGGTAGAAGCCGCAGAAAAACTTGAGATTACCGACCTGTTATATCGGAAGCCGAAAGAAATGTCTGGTGGCCAACGTCAGCGAGTTGCCGTCGGTCGCGCTATCGTCCGTAAACCTGAAGTATTTCTATTCGATGAACCACTATCAAATTTGGATGCAAAACTTCGCGTGTCTATGCGAGTGAAGATAGCTCAGTTACATAAATCCCTCAAAGATGAAGGCAGCCCTGCAACGATGATTTATGTCACGCATGATCAAACTGAAGCTTTGACACTAGGCGACCGAATCTGCGTACTCAATCAGGGCAACATTATGCAGGTAGATACGCCAAGTAATTTATATAACAACCCTGCGAATAAATTCGTCGCCAGTTTTATTGGTTCTCCGGCGATGAACCTAGTAGATACAGTGATACGTGAACAGAATGGACAGCTCTACATTGATATCACCAACGACGTACGTATACTTATTCCACTAGAAAAACAACAAGCATTACGTGAACATATTGATAAACCCGTTTGCTTTGGCATTAGGCCTGAGCATATTAATATCGCAGCCACTGACGACTCTATAAATGTCGTTACTGGAATTTTAACCGTAGTTGAAAACATGGGTAATGAGAAATATATCTATTTTACAGCAGGTGGTAAAGAGTTAATTGCTCGCGTTAACGATCATACAATATCCACAAAAGATATTGGCACGCCGATTCATTTCAATATTAATACTGAGTTCTGCCACATTTTCGACTTCTACAACGAGGTAAATTTGACAAAAAACTAGGAAAGATACTATTTAACACTCATAATCATAAGGATTTCCTATGAGAAAACGCATCTTATTTTTCAGTACAATTTTGACTGCTATATGCGTCAACAGTTTTGCACTGAGCGCTCCGGTTCTTAATGAGCAACGCACACAAGACGAAGAAAGTAGTTTTTTAGACTTCAGGAAAGAGACTATTTATTTTATTTTTCTTGATAGATTTAGCGATGGAGATTCAAGTAATAACACCGGAGAGCGCAAGGAAACTTATGATCCTAACAATTTAAAAAAATATACTGGCGGCGATATTCGTGGTTTAATTAATAAACTACCTTATCTCAAGTCTTTGGGAGTCACAGCTATCTGGATTACTCCACCTATTGACAATGCTAATAATTTAGATATCAATGGTGGAGCTGGTTATCATGGTTATTGGGGACGTGATTTTTTTCGAGTAGATGAACATTTCGGTACTTTTGAAGACTTTAAAGAATTAACCGAAACTATGCATAGTCCAGAATATAATATGAAGCTAGTTCTCGACTATGCACCAAATCATTCTAACGGCAATGATGAAAATGAGTATGGAGCACTATATCGGAATGGCGAATTTATCACAGATTATAATACTGATCTAGCTGCTGGCACTAATTGGTATCACCATAACGGTGGTGTTACTGACTGGAACAACTGGTATCAGGTAAGAAATCATAACTTATTTAATCTGTCAGATTTTAATCAATCAAATAAAAATGTTTATCAATATTTGCTTGAAGGCTCTAAGTTTTGGATCGATGCTGGTGTTGACGCAATCCGTATAGACGCGATAAAACATATGGATAAATCATTCATTCAGCAATGGACATCTGACATATATGATTATAGCAAAACTCTCGGACGCGACGGATTTTATTTCTTTGGCGAGTGGTTCGGCGCCAGTGCCAATAAAACTACAGGTATAGATGGATATGCCATCGACTATGCCAATACATCAGGGTCAGCGTTACTCGATTTTGGTTTTCGGGATACATTAGAGCGGGTTCTCGCCAATCGTGCTGACAATAGTATGAAAACGCTTAACAATTATTTAAATAAGCGCAAAACAGTGTTCTCTAGCGATGATTGGCAAGTGGTGTTTATGGATAATCATGACATGGCACGAATTTCCACTGCATTGCGATCCAGTGCATCAACCTTCGGTCCCGGCAATAATGAGTCAGGCGGTAATCAAAGTGAAGAGTTTGCTCAGAAAAGAGTGAACCTAGGGTTAGTCGCTACTATGACAGTACGTGGAATACCTGCGATATACTATGGAACAGAGCATTACTCAGCAAACTTCACGCAGAACGACTTTGGCCAAGTTGGTAGCGATCCGTACAATCGAGAAAAGATGTCAAGTTTCAGCCAAGATACGCAGGCATTTAAAATAATTAAAACGTTGACCAATCTTCGCAAGCATAGTACTGCTATTCAACGTGGCAGTTATATTTCACGTTGGGTCAATGAAGATATACTCGTCTTTGAACGTCAACAAGGTGATGATGTTGTTACAGTTGCGCTTAATCGTGGTCCATCTACCTCAATTACTGTGCGTAATCTAGCTCTATCCGATGGAAGTTATACTAACTTACTCGACGATAACAGTGTATATGTGACTGCGGGGCAGGCAACGCTTCATCTAGCCAAAAATCAATCAATCGTATTACATAAGCAAGGTAGTAATAATACTGACCCATTGTCGAGAGACATCACATTCACTTGTTATAATGGTATTACCACTCAAGACCAGAGCGTTTATGCCGTTGGCAATCATCCTAAGTTGAGTAACTGGACATTAGGAAATGCTATAAAACTGGATCCATCACAGTATCCTACATGGAGTTCTACGGTTACCTTACCAACAAATCAAGATATAGAGTGGAAATGCGTAAAACGGAATGAATCAGATCCAACAGCAAACGTAGTTTGGCAATCCGGCGCTAATAATCAATTTAACACTGACCAACAAAACACAACACAAGGTAGTTTCTAATATTAAAAATATCGCCCCCGAACGCGCCCTACCCAACAGTGAGGGCGCGTCGTGAATTGCGCGGATATGGCGCTATTCAACGCTGAGCTGATCCGCTGTGGGTAATGCAGTCATTGCCCCTTTTTCTGTTGTAGCCAGCGCGCCACAACGGTTGCCTTGGCGCACTGCCTTGGTGACTGCTTCTGGTGTCTGCCACTCAGGCAACTGGGCGAGCGCAGCAAGCAAACCGCCCATAAACGCATCACCTGCGCCTGTGGTGTCCACCACGTTTGCCGGTGTGGTCGGCACCTGCCAAACAGTATGGTTGAACGCGACGCGGGCACCTTCACTGCCCTGTGTCACCACCCACAAAGACACATTCGGTGCGCGCTCAGATAATGCGGCTAACCCTGCTTTCACAGAGTTATTTTCAGTGCGTAGGTGCTTAGTGAGTAAGACAAGCTCATCATCAGACACCTTAACCACATCCGCCAACGGCAAGGCTTGCCACACAATCTCTAACATCTGTGATTCACTTTGCCAAAGATCATCACGCAAATTAGGATCAAAGCTGACAAAGCCACCATTATCACGACATGCTTGCATCGCGCCGAGTGTAGCAGAGCGTGATGGCTCGTTCGCAAGGGCAATGGAGCAAGCATGCAACCACTGCCCTTCTTCGAACAATGGGAAGTCGTACGGCTGAACAAACTGGTCGGCACTGGGCTTAACCATAAAGGTGAAGCTTCGTTCACCATGATCATCCAGCTCGACCAATACAGTTGAGGTACGTTGCGCCTCGTCGCGATGCATAAACGCAATGTCCACACCTTCATTTGCTAAGGTAGTCTGCATAAAACGACCAAGCGGATCGCCACCAACACGGCCAATAAAGCCTGTTTGTCCACCAAGTCGACTGACTGCCACGGCGACGTTAGCCGGGGCACCACCTGGACATTTCAGGTAGTGATGCTCGCCATCAGGGATCAAATCCACCACGGCATCACCGGTAACCCATACCTTGCTCATTACGCTTGCTCCTCGTTCAAGACTCGATTACGCCGCCGCAGCTTGTGCGTATTTTTTACGGGCGCCCAATACATAAGTTACGGAAAACGCAACAACAAAGGCAATCGCCATACCAATGATATAAGGCACCACACCGTCAGGGCGAATGGAGATGATCCCTGGTAGACCCGCTGCGCCCAACGCTTGTGCTTTCACTTTAAAGAAGGTGACAAAAGCCCCCGCACAGGTCGCACCTGCAAGCGCACCAATAAACGGATAACGGTATTTAAGGTTAATACCAAACATCGCAGGCTCAGTGATCCCGAGCAGTGCTGTCACCCCTGCAGGCATCGCAATCCCTTTCGCTTTGACGTCCACGGTTTTTAGCCCAAACGCTAAACAGGCTGCACCTTGCGCCACATTCGACATCGCCGCGATAGGGAAAATAAAGGTACCGCCAGTGACTGCAATATCGGCCAATAATTGAGTTTCAATCGCGATAAAGCTGTGGTGCATCCCGGTGATCACAAAAGGTGCATACACAAAGCCAAACAAAGCACCGCCAATCATCCCTGCGGATTCATAGACCCAGTTCAGACCATCGCCGAGCAAAAAGCCGAGCTCTCGTGTAAACGGGCCTACCAAGGTAAAGGTGATCAGTCCGGTAATAAAAATCGCCAGCAAGGGGGTCAGCAAGTTATCCAACACTGAGGGAATAATGCGACGTAACCCTTGCTCCACTTGTGCGAGAATATAGGTTGCAACCAGCACCGGCAGCACCGACCCTTGATAACCGACTTTTTCGATCTCAAAGCCAAAGATTTCCCACACCGGGATATCTCCAGACACTGCCGCACCACCAAAGCCCCAGCCATTAAGCAAGTCTGGGTGAACCATTAACATGCCTAACGCGGCCCCCAAAAAGGGGTTAGCACCAAACTTTTTACTCGCAGAAAACGCAAGCAGTACAGGTAAGAACACAAATGGCGCATTGGCGAACGTATTGATCATACTGGCCAGATCACCCATTTGTGGGTAGGCCTCAATCAAGGACTTGCCATCGATAATCAAACCTGGCGCGGTGAGGATGTTGAAAATCCCCATCAACAGACCACCGGCGACAATGGCTGGAATAATGGGAACAAAAATGTCTGACAGCCCTTTTACCGCACGTTGTAGCCAATTTTGTTTCTCGGCACCGGCGGCAGCGACGTCTTTCGACGACATATCTGACTGACCCGTCAATTTGCTGAACTCAGCATAAACATTATTGACAATGCCCGAGCCGAAAATGATCTGTAACTGACCACTGACTTGGAACTGCCCTTTCACACCTTCAATTGATTCAATCGCGCTTAAATCCGCGAGGCTATCATCATGAAGTGCGAGTCTTAGCCGCGTGGCACAATGTGCCGCCGCTGCGATATTTTCTTTTCCACCCAGTTTATCGAGTAGTTGTTGTGCTATTTTTTGGTAGTTCATGGCTACTTCCCCTGCACGCTCTCACTGTCTTTGCCACCGTCGCTATTTTTTCTAATGTGGCCGTCACACGTTCCACACTTTCGGGAACGATCCCGAAAATAATGAGCTGAATCCTTTAATCCATCAAGTATCAGGGATTATGGCTGTGATACCGATCAGTAAATCATGGTTCACCCCCTGCCATAAATGTGATATTTATCACTAAAAAAAGGGAGTTTGGATAGGTTTGTTTGCAAAGGAGCACTAAATGCACCGATGATGATGCGCTAAGCAAAGGAGAACTCATGGCTAGCTTGAATGATGTCGCCCGTTTGGCGGGTGTTTCCAAATCAACCGTGTCACGCGTAATTAACCAAGAATATGGCGTGAAACCAGCGACCATTGAAAAAGTGAACCGCGCCATCGAGCAATGCGGCTATGTCGTTAACCAAATCGCTAAGGATTTAAAATCCAATAAAACTAACCTTATCGGTGTCATTGTCCCACGAGTGTCATCCCACGCCATGTCAGCCAGTGTCGATGGCCTGAGTCATGTGTTTGATCAAAAAGGGAAACAAGTGCTTTTGGCTAACACTCGCCAGGACGATCAGCGTATTTGTCATTATCTCGATTTATTCAACCAAAAACGCGTAGAAGGGATCCTACTGTTTGCATCGACACTCAACCCCGCCTTGGTCCAAGCAATTAAGCGCTCGAGTGCACCAGTCGTGGTGATTGGTCAAGATGGCTCTCCTTACAGCATCCCCAGCGTGATTCATGATGATTACCGGGTTGGCTTTTGCGCCGGCGAGCAACTGATTAAAGCCGGTTGTCAACGTATCGGATTCCTAGGTGTGCAAGCCGCAGACATCGCGGTTGATCAGCAGCGCTATCAAGGACTTGAGAATGCGTTGACCACACTCAGTCAAACCGAACCTTTATTCCATTATCAAGGGCAATTCTCGATTCAATCTGGCCATGTCGCGATGACCGCTATGCTCGATCAATATCCAGAGACAGACGGCGTTTTTTGCGCCACCGACCGTATTGCTATTGGTGCCATCCAAGCCCTACAAACACATGGGATCACACCGGGTCACACTGTGAAGCTGATTGGTGTGGGTGATGATGAGCTTGCACACGTAGTATCACCGAGCCTATCCACCTTTAACTATGCCTTTGATGCGGCAGGTGAAAGCGGCGCAAAAATGTTGCTTGAATTACTGGAAACGGGACAAAGCCATGTCTCTAAATTAGTGATGGGATTTAACTACGTTAGCCGTGACACCTGCCCCTAAAAAGGCGATATGTTAAGCAGAAGAGGTAAATTCCACTTGCACTCTTACCCTCTTATTCGCTATTTTTGGAACGTTCCCGAAAATAGCATTGGTACGGATAGATGGAAATAACCCCAGCAAGCTTGGTTGATGCGTGCGGTGGCGCAGATAATCTGCGCCGCGTATTGCGTCATCAAGGCAAAATAATCATTGAGCTCATTGAGCTTGAGCGCGTAAACCAAGAAGCCCTTTCAATCAATACGATTGACCATTCGCTGCGCCAAATCACACTTGCTCACCCCGTGAATCAGAACACACTGACGGCTCTGGGACGCCTTATCGATTACAACCTGCGTGAGCAAGCCGCGCCCTGCTACGCTTCAATCAGCAAGACAGACTTCCATCGTCCAACTTGGCATATCAGTCCACCCCAAGGGCTGCTCAATGACCCCAATGGTTTTATCTATTTTCAAGGGCACTATCACCTTTTCTATCAGTGGTATCCTTTTGCCTGCGAGCACAAAGACAAATTTTGGGTGCATTTAATCAGCCCTGATGGGGTGCAATGGCGCAGCGCGCCCCTTGGTCTTACCCCCAGCGATTGGTATGACAGTCACGGGGTGTTTTCGGGTCACGCCATGGTAATAAACGACGCCTTATGGCTTTATTACACCGGCAACACCCGTATTGGCCCTGAGCGCCTACGCCAAACCACCCAGTGTGTGGCTCGGTCAACCGATGGCATTCACTTTGAAAAGCTTGGGCCAGTGATTGATGCCCCACCTGCTGGCGTCACCGAACATATTCGCGATCCCAAAGTCATTTATGATGGCGAACACTACCGGATGTTACTTGGCGCACAGCGTGAAGACAAAATAGGTCGCCTGGCGCAGTATTCCTCCATTGATGGCCTGCATTGGCGCTACGACGGATTGAGTGGCGACAGCTTCGGCGACCATGGCTATATGTGGGAATGTCCCGATCTGTTCCCATTAAACGACCAATGGCTGTGTATCCTCTGCCCACAAGGCAGCACAGCGCCAACGCCCGATCACCACGTGCCTCACCATAATGGTTACGCCAAAGCCACACTAGAAGCAGACGGCATCAAACTTGATGATTGGCAGATACTGGATCATGGGTTTGATTTTTATGCGCCACAGACAGCTCAGACCCCTGACAATAAGCGCATGCTAATAGCTTGGATGGGTCTCCCAGACGAGGTGGATCAACCCAGTCAAAGTGCGGGCTGGTTGCATCAGTTAACCTGTCCACGTGAGTTACGCTGGGAAAATGGGCAAATTTATCAGCGTCCAGCGACCGCACTGCAACGCCTTAGAGGTCCTCAGCAACTTTTAGTGATTCGCACCGAGAGCGACGCGACCTCCGTGGATTTGGGCACCAAGCAATTTGAGCTCAGTACCAGTCTACCCATTCCAAAAAGCGGACAATACACTCTGTATTTTCACAGTCGCAGTGGCATTGCTTCTCATGCGACATCGACGGAGCCGTCTGGTTGTGCCCTCACCATTGACGGCAACAATCGCACCCTAACGCTTGATAGAAGTACAAGCCTCGCCACGGAAGGAGACACGCGTCGCTGTATTCACTTGCCTGAGCAGTTGGAAAAGTTACCGCTACAAGTCCTCGCCGATACCAGCTCATTAGAGTTTTTTATTGGTGATGGCCAATGGACAATGACTAGTCGTTATTTCAGCGCTACCGACGCGACCTTTCTTGCTGTGACACGCGATCATCACGATGTCCCCCTACCAAAGGAGATTGATTGGTATGCGTTAAAGAAGGCGAGTGTGGGTTAACGTTGCCATACATTTTTTTGTTGCAAAGCTTAAAAACTATGTCATTAATACCGATCTCACGCGACGTTTGATGGGCACAGACCTCGTTCATCAACCAGTATTAATGAAGGGGAACCTATGCTGCTAGCAACACTTGCGATTATCGCTGGATTTGCGTTGTTGGTATGGAGTGCCGACAGATTTGTCGACGGCGCGGCTGAGAGTGCTCAGTACGCGAACGTGCCTCCTTTATTAATCGGCATGTTGGTGGTCGGGTTTGGCACATCCGCGCCAGAAATGGTGGTTTCGGCGATGGCCGCGATGGATGGCAACCCGGCGTTAGCGCTGGGCAATGCGATAGGCTCTAACATCGTCAATATCACCTTAATTCTCGGGGTCACCACGCTGATCGCCCCGATTGCGGTGCATTCCACCATTGTCCGTAAAGAATTACCGATTCTTCTCGTCGTCACTTTGGCGGTTGGCGCCATGCTATGGAATTATGCCATTAGCTTTACCGAAGCCTTGATCTTAATCGGTGGATTTTTACTGCTGGTTGGATGGTCCATCAAACATGCTATGCAAACCAAAGACGATCCGCTCGCGCAGGAGGTGAATGCCGAGCTAACCAATCAACCACTTTCTCGAAAACAGGCGTTGATATGGCTGGTGATTGGCCTAGTGCTGCTGATTATTAGTTCGCGGATTTTGGTATGGGGCGCGGTTGAAATCGCGCAACAACTTGGCGTGAGTGATTTGATTGTTGGCCTAACAATCGTCGCCCTCGGCACTTCCCTCCCTGAATTGGCAGCGTCTATCATCGCCGCCCGCAAAGGCGAACACGATATCGCCGTGGGCAACGTGGTCGGCTCGAACATGTTCAATGCGCTGGCCGTGATTGGTATCGCCGGCCTTATCGAGCCCATTAACGAGATTGGTAGAGAAGTCTTCTGGCGAGATTGGATGGTGATGCTGGCTGTGACCGTATTGCTGATTTTGGTCTCTGTTCGCTTTGGCAAGACACGCGAAATTAACCGCGCGGAAGGGGTATTACTGCTCGCCTGCTATGTGGGTTACACCAGCATGCTGGTTTATGCGACGCACTCCGCTTAATGCTTAAAAGTGAAAGCGATTAAGAGCCAAGCACCTGCTGATTTCACACATAGTTACACAACAAGGCGCTGTAACGCTTTACATCAATCGCGACTAGATGAACACTACGTGGCACAGTACAATGGCAGCTCATGTCGCGTAGAGTCAGTAAAATACTATGAGTAACACGACGGCGAAGAAGCCGAGTCCCCTGTTTGAAATCCTGTTCAACGTTTTTATCCCCTCGATCATCCTGATGAAGTTGAGCGGGGATGAATACCTAGGCACAGCCATGGCACTAGTCGTCGCTTTGGCGTTTCCTCTCATATACGGCGGGATGGATCTGGTCCGCAACCAGAAATTCAATTTTATCGCTGCACTTGGCTTTATCAGCGTGTTACTGACAGGCGGGATTGGCTTGTTGGAGCTAGATACGCGTTGGTTAGCCTTGAAAGAGGCGCTGATCCCGGGCCTCATCGGTTTAACCGTGTTGGGCTCAACCTTTACCCGCTACCCACTGATGCAAAAGTTAATATTGAACGACACCGTGCTCAACCTCTCGTTGATTAATCAGCGTTTAAAAGAGAATGGTCAATCCTCAGCCTTTGAACGTTGTCTGATGCGATCTAACTATCTATTCGCCAGCACCTTTGCGTTTTCATCAGCGATGAATTACTTCCTGGCGACTTGGATCGTGACCAGCCCTGCGGGCACGCCCGCCTTTAATGAAGAGCTGGGTAAGATGACGCTATACAGTTATCCGATGATTGCTATCCCTAGCATGTTGATGATGTTCGGTATTTTCTATTACATTTGGCGTCAGGTACGCGCGATGACATCGCTAGAAACAGAGCAAATCTTCCACCTCAAATAACAACCCTGACACGCCTTACTTTGCCCCCGGCGCTGGGCGTTTCGGCTTCGCCTGGAACTGCTTAATGCTCTTTTTCGCATTCGTGCGTCGGTTGGCTTTCTTGTCGCGAGGAGCGCGTTTGCTTTCGCCGGTCGATGGGTTATCTGTCACCGGGAAACCGTCCAGCGCTTGCACGGGCAATGCTCTTTGCGTGAGATGACGAATGGCGTTCAGTGCGTCCATTTCGCCATGACACACCAAAGACATGGCCACACCTTGTTCACCAGCACGAGCAGTGCGCCCCACACGGTGAATATAGGTCTCGGCGTGCATGGGCAATTCAACATTAATCACCACCGGCAAGTGTTCAATGTGAATGCCACGCGCTAATAGATCGGTGGCGATCAACACGTTGATTTGGCCAGATTTGAATTGCGCCAGGGCTTGCTCTCGCTCGGTTTGAACTTTATTGCCATGCAGTGCACTGGCCGAGATGCCCGCTTTGTTGAGCTTTTTCGCCAAGCCATCGGCATTTTCTTTCGCTCCCACAAACACCAACACCTGAGGCCAAGCATGCTGCTTGATGCATTCAATCAAGGCTTTCGCTTTGCTGCCTTTGTTGACCAAGTAAAGTGTTTCAGTGACCTCTTGATGGGTGCTGTTTTCTTGATGCGCGGCGAGCTGTTTTGGCGCAACCATTAGCTGGTTGGCTTTTTGCTTGAGCGCATCGGAAAACGTCGCTGAAAACATCGCGGTTTGGCGTTTACGTGCAGTTTGCATCACAATATTTTGCACATCCGGCCAAAACCCCATATCGAGCAAACGATCCGCTTCATCCAAAATAAGATAATGTACCGTGCTCAAATCCAACCCATTATTGGCTAAATCTACCAAGCGCCCTGTCGTCGCCACAAAAATGTTGGGATTGTCCGCCAGTGCTTGTTGTTGCGCCGCTTTATCAACACCGCCACACAAGCAAATGGCACTGAGATCTAAGGCGCTACCCACTTGGTTGATCGCGTCACTGACCTGCATCGCCAGCTCACGCGTTGGCACTAAAATCAGCGCTTGATGCTGAGGGTTTGCGTTTAACGCTTCCAACAAAGGCAAACCGTAGGCAAGCGTTTTTCCGCTACCGGTGTTTGCCAATGCCAATACATCATTACCGGCTAACAGCTCAGGGATCGCCAGCGCTTGAATGGCCGTTGGTTTTTTAAACGCGGTGGGCAGTGCGTGAAGCAATTCAGAACACAAGGAGAGAGCAGAAAACGGCATGAACGAGACCTTTATTTAGCGGTAGCCAACATCACAAAGATGCGTGGAGACAGGGCGCGGACTGTACCACACTCTGCTCGATAACCTCGCCTATTTTAGATACTCACACCGCGTTTATTCATTTCCACCCTTGACGCCACTTCTCGTCGTTTTTGAGCTCTCGCCAGTCAATCGGATATTCTTTTTTCGACATCACCGACTCGAGCACGCATAACACCACCACACCGTCTTCATCATACTCAACGTCAGAGACCAAAAAGTGCTTCTCGCGATGGATGGGTTTTACCGCCGTCCACTTGCTATTGCGTAACTTAGCTGGATTGATTTGATTCACGCTCACCCCGTTAGATATTGATTCGGTTAAAATGACGATACCTAGTACGAACGTGACTTGGTTTGGTTCAGTGGTTGGGGATGGTGTAACTCGTTCCCACGCTCCTGCGTGGGAATGTATATGGATTTTGAATCATAGGCAGAGTTGCCACAGGATCACCGAACTGCACCAGATTTATGTTCTAACGGTAACGGACAGCGTCAATACCTTTCAGATAACTCTCACGCGGGAGCATGGGAACGAGATCAAAAGCACTCAAATCCATACCGAAAAACTTAAAGTGTAAATCCTCAACTCGATATTATGTCTAAACAGATTGCTAAAATT
>NZ_MUFJ01000041.1:0-16606 GCF_001996245.1 Salinivibrio sp. MA607
ATCAAATACTTATAAACAAGCATCAAATACTTATAAACAAGCTATTCATTGGCAAATGATTCAAGCCAAATAAGAGAGGAAATGATGAAAAAAGAATTCTCAGTTGTTATCGCAGGCGGCGGCTCAACCTTCACCCCGGGTATTGTCATGATGCTACTGGAAAACCAAGATCGTTTTCCGATCCGTAAACTGAAATTCTACGACAACTTTGCATCTCGGCAGGAAACCGTGGCTGAAGCATGCAAGATCTTACTACAAGAACGAGCGCCTCAAATCGAGTTCTCTTATACCACCGACCCAGAAGAAGCCTTTACGGATGTTGATTTTTGCATGGCGCATATTCGCGCTGGTCTTTACGCCATGCGAGAGCAAGATGAAAAAATCCCACTTCGTCATGGCTGTGTGGGCCAAGAAACGTGTGGTCCAGGTGGCATGGCTTATGGTCTACGCTCCATTCCTGCTGTGATTGAGCTTATCGACTACATGGAAAAGTACTCACCAAATGCATGGATGCTGAACTACTCCAACCCGGCAGCAATTGTTGCTGAAGCTTGTCGAGTGCTACGGCCTAATTCGAAAGTGCTTAATATCTGTGACATGCCGATTGGGATAGAGACCCGTATCGCTGAAATCTTGGGCTATGAAGACCGTAAACAGTTTGATGTGATGTACTACGGCCTGAACCACTTTGGATGGTGGAAAGAGTTTAAAGATGCCAAAACCGGCGAAGATCTCATGCCTCGGATTAAAGCGTATGTGAAAGAACATGGTTACTTGCCACCTAGCGCGATGAACGGTGCTCAGCATACCGACGAATCATGGAAAGATACGTTTATCAAAGTGCGTGACGTGTATGCGCTGGACCCAGAAACGATCCCAAACACATACATTAAATATTATCTGTATCCTGATTATGTTGTGGAACACTCCGATAAAGTTTATACCCGTGCCAATGAAGTGATGGATGGACGCGAGAAAGAAGTGTTCACCGAATGCCATCGCATTATCGCAGCAGGGACAGCAAAGGACACCACCATTGAGGTTGAGGAACACGCATCGTACATCGTTGACTTAGCGACCGCGATTGCCTTTAACACCAAGGAAAGAATGCTACTTATCGTCCCTAACAACGGAGCTATTAGTAACTTTGATCCAACAGCGATGGTTGAAATCCCTTGTATTGTCGATAATACAGGCGCAAAACCAATGCAAATCGGTGAAATCCCTGAATTCCAAAAAGGCATGATGAATCAACAGGTATCAGTTGAAAAGCTTGTTGTTCAAGCTCACGTTGAGGGCTCTTACCAACGGCTGTGGCAAGCATTCACCTTGTCAGCCACAATTCCAAGCGCTTCAAAAGCCAAAGAAATTTTGGACGAAATGCTAGAAGTGAACAAAGAGTATTGGGTAGAACTCGGTTGATAAATACGTTCTAGGCTAGTTAGAGCTAACCAAGGGAGCCAATCATCCGGCTCCCTTTTTCGTTCTAAGCACCACGGCTGGTTATTAGTAAGCCAGATACGGCATCAATTCATCCATATTACCCACCACAATCTGCTGCCCTTGGGGATTGTATTTTTGCATGTGTATATCGATGTTATATGCAATTAAAAGGTAGTGAACGAGAGAGGCATTAGTGGGGATTCTCAGGGTACCGTTGATCATGCCGTAATCTTTTTCGATCACCGCTTTTTGCTTATCGCTAAGACGCGTGTCCGGGGTCAGTTCGATAACTGCGTTCGTATTCCAAAGCGTATCCTCTTGTTTGCCGTGGGCAGCATTATCATTGATGTCTGGGATGCCATGGATGCGACTCAATACAAAATCACGATAGTCTCTTGCATACTCACAATAGGCGCGAACATGCCAGCGTAACGGGGTACAAACCAGCGTATGAGGCGAAATAATCCTTTCGACGAATTCACCATCTTTTAAGGATGTGTAGCAAATATCGACACGTTTTTTATCCCGAATGGCTTGAACGAGAGGCCGCAACACTTCAGGAGCAATATTACGTGTTACTGGACGGATCATTGCTGTATGTTCAAACCCCATGTCAAGGTCACCAAATGTTACGGTGATATCTTCACGGCGGGAAAGGATGTGAAGATACTCGTCGGCATGACCGGAAGTCAACTTGGGAGTAAAGCTCTCATTGGGTTTATAACCCTTTAAATGCTTATCGTAAACAAGGTTACCCGGTGCGATATCGGCTAGATAGGAATTAATATCTTTGGACGCCTGTTGTCGCCCGATACCAAAACTTTGTATCAAGTGATTGGTGGTTAACCTTCCCTCCCAGAGTACAACGATCTCAATCATCCGGTATCGCAAGAGTAAATCCCACCGGATCGGCCATTTCTTCATTACTTAACTCCTGTCCAGTTACTCGACATGTTTATGTATTCAGTATTTACCTGTCTTTACTGACGACATAGTATTTTTTGGACATTTTTTCGTCAACTGGGCAGGCAGCTGGCAGGGTTGGAATAATATCGGAGCTAAGATAATGAGTGCATTGTTTGAAACTTACCTCGAAATGGCAGGACCCGAAACCTGTCAGTCAAAAGACGGCTTTTTGGCAATCATCGATGCCCAGACCGGCCTAGGGAAGACCTATCAAGCCACCGAGCTTCAGCTATCGCACCTTATTGCGGATTCGAAGCTAACACTCATTTATGCGACCAACTTAAGAGTTAACGTGAAAGAAGCGTATGACGCGTTACTTGAGCGCGTTGACGATAAGGCGGCATTAAGTGATAAACAAAAACTAGAACTGAAACGCAACATCATTTGGATCCCATCTCAAGATACCGCCATTGCCGGGTTATCAGAGCAGGATTGGGCAACGATATTCGAGCAGCTCGACGTACAACAACGAAAAGCGATCAAAACGATACGCGATAAAGTCACTCTATTAGAACAGGCAAAAAACAGCAGTAACACGTCGATATTTGATGAGGACCTGCGAGCTCAACACAGCAAAATCTTCTCTATGCTCAAGACATATTTGCAAGGTAAAGCGTGCAAAGATGTCGAATTGAATGATGTTCTTGATCGAATATTCCCGGCACGAAGGATTGACCAGGAAAAAACACAGGTACTCTTTTTAACCACATCCAAGTTGCTCTACCCTTGGCATAGCCTTAATAAAAGCTACAGAGTTAGCGATTTTCTTGATAACTCACTATTGATCCTGGATGAGTTTGACCGTCAGCAAAGTGAATTTCTAAACCATCTAATCAATACCGTCACTGATTATGACATTATCGACTTAACCCGAAAAATTTACGCGAGTTTTGACAGCTTCAAAATTCACGGCTCGCCAGAATTTAGGAATGTCGATCAGTGTTTCAATCGTTTCCGGCATGCGCTCGCTGATCATAAAGAGAAATGGCATATCAACTACCGACCATTCATCACCACTGCAACGATTCAAAAGGGCAGCGAAAACCAAAACCGAGTATTCACTCTCCTTTCCGACCGGATGTCTATTCATACCATTAACTTTGAGCACGAAGCGTTAAAGTCAAAGATTAATCATGAGTTAGGCAGTCATGAGATTGGTTCGGAAGGTAGCGAAAGTGCAATACAATTCGTTAACAATAGTGCCCGGCTTGTTCGGAGCTTTTGCAATGGCATGCTCAGTGCCATTCTTCAGCTGAAAAAGAACTTGGCGAAATTTGAAGACTCAAGAACTTACACCACAGAAAATCTGGTAGAGAAAATCCTCAACCACCTTGGGCTGGTGGATCTGACGCCAAATATTATGTCGTTAATTACGGCCAGATTGAGCTTTAAAGTACAAAATGAGCATCGTGCATATAGCTTTCACGACAGCGGCTACGAAATTGCTAATATTGCTAAATACAGCGACACCGACAATACCGCCAAGGCGTCTACATTTGATTTGGCATTAACATCGACAGGCTTACTCGCTCATTGGGTGCTCGCTGGGGCTAAGGTTCTCGGTGTTAGTGCAACGGCTACCAGCCGCACGGCAATTCATAATTTTGATCTCGACTATCTCAGTGAAGTGCTTTCTGACCGTTTGGTACGTCTCAATTCCGCTCAGAAAGCGGCGATACAAGCAGAGTACTATGCAAAACGTAGATATGCAGAAAACCAGATTCTGATTAGTGTTAAGGGCATTTCCGAGCGTGTGGATTGGGGCGGTGTAGAAGCGCTTTATCAAGAATTCAAAAGAACAAAGTTGCATTCAGTGCTACTTGAGAATGAACTGTGTAAGCTTTTAAGCACGGACACTCAAGGCTTACCGTACTCTATTAAGAGAGCCAATAAGCTAGTCGAGTCAATCCGTCAGTTCTCTTTGCATCCAAGCAACCGATACCATTTTTGCATGATCAACAAAAGCTATAGGAATCATGAGTTCATGGATTTCATGAAGCGGGTGGGTGAGAAGTACAATGTGACTATTTTTGAAAATATTAATGCCGCTTCATTTAGAAATGACCAATTCCAAGCGATCTTAAAACGATTGGAGACCACAACTCAAAAAGTCGTCGTGATCACTAACTACCAGGCGACGGGGGCGGGATTATCGCCCTCATACACGATGAGAGATAATCATACATTAACTTACGTAGGCCCTGAAGGCATTAAACCATTCCAGCATAAAACCGATATTGACTCTATTTATCTTGAGCAACCGACGACATTGATTGGTCGTTTAATTAGCGACGACTTGGCGGTGGATGAGCGCGATCTAGCCATCAAAAAGAGTATTCACGATACCTTTATGCTGCATGAAAAGGGCATTATGGCCGCCAACGAAGCTAAATCGAAGCTCAAACCTCTCATTTCTGCGCGCGTGAATAATTCCGCCATTAGATCTCTGATCTCAAGTTATAAAAAGAGCGAAGATTATCGATATGCTGTTTATCGTTTTATCGAACAAGCGCTGGGCCGTATGTGTCGTACCGAGTGGAAGCAAAATCAAATCACCATTATGTATGACGCAGTTGCTGATTTTGTGGAAACCCTGGCAAAAGACAATCGCAATCTCTCTTTCCTTTCTCACGAATACCAAGCATTGGTGACGGAGATTAAGCTGCACTATCAAGCCAAAGAGCACGAAAAGCAGCAAATGTCCTATCACCCCCGGGCCTCAAGAAACTATGCCCATATACAAAGGCTTGTGACCAGCGTTTATGAACACCAGAATGAAAATTCGATTGGCCAGTACGAAAGGTTGCGTCAGTGGATGCTGACAAAACCGACCATGCTGTCCTCGCCAACGGGAGAGGAAGTTCGTTACTACATCGATGTTCAGAGCTCAGTAGGTCAGTATCAATATCAAATTGATCATTCTGAAGAGAAAGGCATCACTGAAATTTTTATTAATCCAGCGGATGAATCTGGGTTACGCGAAGTATCGGAAGCGGCTGCTCGGCTTCCTTTGCTGATGAAAAACTCATTGGTGTCGGCGCATTTCGACGCCAATGGTTTTGCCACCACCTTTGGCAAAGCTCAGTTTGTATTAGCGCCAGCAATGTTTGATCTCTACATGGGAGCACTTGGCGAAGAAGCGGTAAGTGCGATCCTGATGGCATTTGGTTATCCATTGCATGCCATGCCAAGTGGATGCGTAGAGTGGTTCGATGGCTACATAGCACTCGGCAACCGAATTTTGTTGGTTGATGTTAAGCATTGGGACTTAGAGCTGGGATGTTTGGTTCACGACAACACTTTAGATAAATGCCAGGTAAAGCTGCAGCAAATTAGGAAAAATCCACCCGACGAGTTTGTAAATAAGCACCTGCAAGCCTTGTATATCAATACTATATGGAGTGGTGCAGGCGGGATCAATTCGCGCCAATACGAGAGTGAGGATAAACTATTCGTTGAGCATGTTACTCCAAATATCGCGGATGTGATTGAAATTCCTGGAATCATTGACCGAGAGTCGGGTACGAACAATGTCCCTCCCATGAATCAACTACTCGAATTATTAAACCAGTTTGCGGAGTGAAGCCGATGAGTCGAAGTTTAACCACACTGATTAACCTAACCTTTGATTTTGAAGCGTTAAACCAAAAGTACGTGATCTACAAAGCCTCATTGGATAAGAGGATCGGAAATGCTGGTTATGCGCATCAACTGAGTCTTGTTGAACGAGTGGCTAAGCCCAAAGCGCTCATTAAACACTCAGGTTACTACTGGATACTTCGCGATCAACACGATAAAACCAAGCCAGAATCGGCCGATATTGCCTTTGAGCGTGTGGCGTTTGAAGACTGTGCACCACTATTGTTAGGGCGCCTGTTTATACGAGCCCTTGGGAAAGTGGCGTCGAGTGAGTTTTTTTCAGGGCTTGGGGAAACATTTCTCTTTGTAGAGCCGGAGAAGTTTTTTGAGCATACCGTGTACAAATGCATCAAGTTTGATCTTAAAGAAAGTGTGCGTTTTAACGCGTTATTCATCTCCATGGATGGAACCACATTCTCGCCAATAGAAACGGCGCACAAGCGCGCAAACACCATTGAAAGACTACCTAAGTTTGAATTTGACATGGAAAGTGGGCTTTTGCGACGCAATCCGAAAGGAAATCTGATTGTTCACAGCCCAGGAAAAGGCAAATTTACCACAAATGCCATCGATATATCTGGTAAAGAACTGATATCAATGCAAAAAACAAAAACGGGGGCTCTTTATCACTTTGTTGAACTGATGAATCATCATTTCTCTGGCTGCTTGTCGATGCAGCTAAAGTCTATTGAGGCAACTTGGCGCAAGCATTATAAAAAGTGTAATGTCGAAAACGTGTATCAGCGCATTTATCAAGTGATTGATAATCATGGTGGTTTACAAGTGGTAAATGCATCATTGAAAGAGGAAGGATTTGAGAGACTTAAACAGCAGCGATGGCCGGTAAAGATTAAATTCTTGGATTCTGAAGCGAGCATTGATGCGAGCAAACCTTTACTCGTGGTTTTAGACAGCCCCGAAGACTACGACAAAGCAGGGCGATCTGATCCCAAAGCAAGTTTCTATTCCGAACATAGAGTGACGCAAAGTATCTACAACTCCACAATTACTTCGGTACGAAACAAAACGAAAGGTAATGCACTAAACCCGATCATTGATGCGCTAGTCAAAGAAATGGCTATTAAGCAAGAGTGCTTAGCGCAGCAGTTCTTCATTCAAGAATTGCAAGGGGTCTATTGGTTTGTAGAGAGAGAAGATCCCCCATACGGCAATAAGGATCCAATCTTTCATATCTTAAAATGTCGCAACGGATGTTTTCAGTATGAACAACAAGATGCGTTTTACTTTGATGATCTTGGTATCGAACTGCCTGAAAAAAAACGTTATTTTGAAACGCTCAGTTATGTGATCGACATGGCACAGCAATCTCCTCGTATCTGCACCATCGTGCATGAGGAAATTGCGGCGATTCCAGATGCTGCACGGCTTTTTGAAGTATTGGAACATCTAAAAAGAAGCAATCAACAGGGCATAAGTCGTGCGTTTATTGAACGCTTTCTTACTGATGGTACCTATGGGCAAGATCCCGTTTACGGCAAGTTAGTATCAATGCTAAACACGCACCCTTTGCAGGAAGAGTTTGACAAACAAGATCTTAAAATTGCCCAGATTGGATACCGATCAACCGCAGAAAAAGCATTGATTGACGGTTACTTTGAGCAAACAGGCATCATGCTCAATTATTCGATAAAAGGTGAGCACAACGAATACCTAGAAGCTTTAACCGGACACTTCTATGACGCTGACCATTCTGCTTATTTTGTGGGCATTGAAAAAGGAGGGTTCAAGTTTCACCGAGGCCAGTTCAACCACTTGAGATATCTCGAAGGCCCAGAAGACTTAAAACAAGTTTGTTTAACACTGACTCAAAGCTATTTTATCCGTAATAAGTTAGCGACAGTAAAGCCTTTCCCTTTCAAGTATTTGGCGGAATGTAAAGATAGAGTGAAGCACAGTAAGACATAGAAACTTGCCACTATACTGCATTGACGTCGTGAGATGGCATGGTTGCAATGTTCTCAATACGCCCACCAAGCCTATGCTGAGCATGCGCGAATTGTGGGGGGCTTTTATCGGGAATGCCGCTACATATCCATAGTCTAGAAATGAGACACTTAAACGGTGTTAAAGCAGACTGTATAGCCAATGGTGGGACTTGTTGATATTATGGCACCTCACAAAAAAAAGTAGGCTACTGATTGAATTCAATCGGTAGCCTACTTTTAAATGATACAGGATCGCCCTAGATGGATGAGAGGCTGACATTGCAAGACAGCACTAGACTTGAAGAGCTTAGCCAAGCGCAGAGAGAGCGCCTTGCTCATATCGATTTCACCTTATTGTTTAAAGGTGAAGCAGGGCGTAGTTATTTAACTGAGCGGTTTAGTGTGGCACCGTCGGTGGCAACGCAAGATTTTGCACGTTACAAAGAATTAGCTCCTAACAACGTCATGTATGACGAAAAGCGGAGAGTGCACCTGAAAACGAGTACGTTTCAGCCGTTGTTCGATTATGACGTTATGCGGACGCTTGCGACGATCAGCCAAGGGTTTGGTGACGGATTCCTTGGAAAGGTTAAACCACCAATGGCTTGCGAAGCGCCATTTCACCTAAACAAGCCAAAGTTAGGGGTTGTCGCTTCCGTTAGCGAAGCCATACATAAACGTACAGCGATAAACATTGAATATACATCCTTATCCTCGGGGCACGGGTGCAGACAAATTGTGCCGCATACATTGGTAGACAACGGTTTAAGATGGCATGTCCGTGCATACGACAGAAAGCATAAAAAATTTAGGGACTTTGTTTTAACGAGGATAAATGAAGTCCAGCTTATAGAAGATAAAGTTAACGAGGAGAGTGAGACTCTTCAGTGGGATAAACAGTGGAATCGTATCGTTGAGTTAGATCTAGTGCCCCATCCAGCCTTAACGCACCCAGAAGCCGTATCGATGGACTATGGGATGGTAAACAATTGTTTACGTGTGGAAATAAGAGCAGCGTTTGCTGGATATTTATTGCGCTTATGGAATGTTGATTGCTCAAAGAGTGACCAGGATGCTGGGCGAGGGCATCACTTAGCACTGAAAAATCCAGAAGCGCTATATGGCGTGGACAACGCCGCTCTCGCCCCTGGTTATAGCGACTCGTGAGATAAATTAATGAATATAAAAGAGTATTTAGGCGACCTAATTGGCGGCAGTTTACTGATAACTGAGTCTAGAATAATCGCGGAATCGCTGCTTAAAAAGCTTCCTGAAGACGAATGGAAGTCGCTAATCGTTGAGCAAAATGTGCTCCAGAAAAAATCCGGTCAGACTGCCATTCGTTATGCTAGAACCATCCGTTGGCGTATTGAGGGAATGGGAGAAGCGTTTATGAGTGAACTTTTGGCTGCGAGTGAGCGCGCGTATGTCCAGATGCTCATGGTTTCATTGCTGATTCACTCTCCGATCGTCGTTGACTTTATGCGACTCACCCTCGCAGAGGCTCGTCGCACTTATAAGCCCGCTTTAACCGCTGACGCGTGGTCGGAGTTTTATGCGACAAGAATGAGCGCGTATGCTGAGCTTGGCAACTTCTCTGACACGACTGTCAAAAAAATGGGTAATAACGCTATTAAGGCATTGGTTGACAGTGGTTATCTGAGTGACAGTAGAACAAAGAAAATACAACCCGTTTACCTCATGCCAGAAGTTAAAGGTTGGTTAGTACATCTGGGCAGAGAAGATTTGATTGATGTTATGGAGTGCACAATATGAAGGCGCTTCAGGCTAGGCTTGATCTAATTTTAGAAAGGATTGAAACCCCTCAGTTCTTGAAAAACGATGGTTTGGGCAATGAAATAGGATTTTGGATATTTGATTACCCCGCTAAGTTTGAATTGGTACTTCGGGAGCACCTCAGACATGTAGACGAAAAGCTCACCAAACGCGGGTACTGCTTTGCTCATATCAATATTTTTCAAGTCTTGATAGAGATGCTTGAGAAACGTGATCTATTTGATCGAGCTTGCCAGCGTGAACTGCAAGTCGGTGTCGATGGTGTCCGAAAAACACTGTCAGGCCCTCTGAGCCAAGATAAAGTAGCAAAGCATATTGCGAACACGTATCAACCATCAGAACTTGATTTTATGCTGCTGTCAGGTTTAGGCAGCGCCTGGCCCCTTGTTCGGGGTCACGAGCTACTTAGTGCTTTGCAAGACGTTATGGGCAATACGCCACTAGTGCTTTTCTATCCAGGTGAGTATAGCGGAATGGATTTGCACCCTTTCGGCATGATCGAATCTAAAAACTATTATCGCGCCTTCAAGCTAGTGCCTGAAGACGGTAAAAAATCCTTTTCAGAATATAAGAAGTAGAGCAGGGAGCCTCCTGAATGAAAATTGAACAGATTTTTTCTAAAGAGCTGACACGTAATATTAACGGCGTTGTTAAAGCCGAGCAAAAAGACAATGACAGCGTGTACGTTGAGCTTGATGAGTATGTAGTAACTCGCGAGTTGGACCGACACTTTCGGGCATTCTTTGAAGCTTATGTAACATCGGTAACGCAAAGCGACGCAGCAATGTCGGGTAAAATTGGTGTATGGATTTCTGGATTCTTTGGCTCGGGTAAGTCTCACTTCCTAAAAATTCTATCTTACCTTCTTGAGAACAAATCGGTTAAAAAAGATGGAAAAGGTCGCCAAGCATTTGATTTTTTCAAAGATAAAATCAGCGACGCTATGCTGTTGGCGGACATCCAAAATTCGGTTACCAAAGATACAGATGTCATTCTTTTTAACATTGATTCAAGAGCCAATACGGATGACCAAGAAAATGCCATTCTTAAGGTTTTTCTCAAAGTATTTAATGAACGAGTAGGTTACTGCGCTGATTTTCCTCATATTGCTCACTTAGAACGTGAGCTTGATAAGCGCAATCAATACGCATCTTTCAAAGAAAAGTTCGCTGAGTTGACACTATCAACTTGGGAAACAGAGCGTGACGCTTATGACTTTTATCGAGACGAACTAGCAGAAGCACTCGCTCATGCCAGTGAGCAATCATTAGAGTCTGCCAAGGCGTGGGTTGAGCAAGTTGAAAACAATTTCCCGCTAGATATCCGTAATTTCTGTAAATGGGTCAATGAATATCTAGATCGTACTGGGGATCGAAATATTCTGTTTTTAGTCGATGAAGTCGGTCAGTTTATCGGTAAAAATACCCAAATGATGTTGAAACTTCAGACTATTACTGAGGATCTTGGCACTTACTGTGGAGGTAGAGCATGGGTCGTTGTAACGTCACAGGCTGATATCGATGTCGCCATCGGAGGGATGGATAAGCGCGATGGCGAAGACTTTTCTAAAATTCAGGGGCGTTTTAGCACTCGCTTACAGCTATCGAGCTCGAATACTTCTGAAGTGATTCAGAAGCGTCTGTTGCCGAAAACGGAAGAGGCCCATATGCGCCTCGCCGATGTCTTCGCTGAAAAAGCCGATATTCTTCGCAATCAGTTGACATTTGATAAAACGACAACGGCTTCTCTAAGAGGTTATACCGACGCCCCGTCTTTCGTAGACAACTACCCGTTTGTTCCGTACCACTACACGCTGGTACAAAAAGTGTTTGAGTCAATTCGAACAAAGGGCGCGACGGGTAAGCATCTGGCTATGGGTGAGCGTTCATTACTTGACGCTTTTCAATCAGCTGCAAAGCAGATGAAAGAGGCAGATCTTAATGTACTTATCCCATTCCATAGTTTTTATGCACCGATTGAAAGCTTCTTGGAACCAGCAGTCAAACGAACAATTGACCAAGCTTGTGAGCTAGATTCATTAACAGAATTTGACGGCAAGATGCTAAAAACTCTGTTCTTGATCCGTTATGTCGACGTTGTCAAAAGCACACTTGATAACCTTGTTACGCTTTCAATTGATCAAATCGATGCAGATAAAATTGTACTGCGCAAACAAATTGAAGAGAGCCTGAATCGTCTTGAACGCCAATTGCTGATTGCCCGCAATGGTGATGAGTTTGTTTTTCTGACCAATGAAGAAAAAGAGATTGAAAATGAGATCCGTCACACGGATATTGAAATGTCCGAGGTCTCTAACAAACTATCTTCTATTGTTTTTGACGGCATATTGAAAGGTAATCGTGCTTATCGTTACCCGATTAATAAGCAAGACTTTGCAGTGAGCCGCTTTTGTAACGGTCATCCAAAAGACGGTACCACGCTGGAAGACCTTGTTATCAAAGTTATTTCACCTTTGGACTCGCATTATGAAGACTATGCGCATGACCAAGCGTGCATTAATCACACACTAGAGGCCGATGGTTGTGTGTTGGTTCAATTGGGAGAGCACAAGCGTCTTTGGGATGATCTGACTACCTTCATTAAAACGGACCGATTCTTAAAGCAAAATTCGGGGCAGCGACCTGAGCAAGCGCACCTTATGCGCGAGAAGCAGATGGAGAATATTGAGCGCGAAAAGCGCTTGAGAACCGATTTTGAAGTTTTGTTTGCAGAAGCAGACGTTTATGCGATCGGAACAAAACTACCGAAGAAATCAGCGACGCCAAGTGCCATCGTCGAAGAAGCATACAAATACGTCATCGAGAATACCTTCGCTAAATTAAACATGCTCAAGGCGACGCCTGGTGAAGTTTTGCGTGAGCTAAAGGCCGTACTCGCTGCCGATGATATTGCACAAATCGGATTGGACCTTCACGCGGATGAATGTAATCCAGAAGCCACCCGTGAGATAGAGCAGTACGTTACATTAAAAGTAGAGCGTAATGAGCCCGTGTATTTACGTGATATCGTTGCCCGCTTTGGTAAGCGCCCTTATGGCTGGCCAGATAATGAAATCTTATTGCTCACTGCAAGGCTGGGCTTGGCTGGAAAGGTATCTTTTAGTACCCAGGGCACAGATCTAGCGTTGAAAAAAGCTTACGAGCCGTTTACCAGCGTGCGTAAACGCGGCGAGATCCGTGTACATAAGATCAGGCAACATGACGAGCGCCAAATTAAAAAGGCTGCTGGTCTTGTTAAAGAAATCTTTTCTAAAACCTTTACCGGCTCGGGTGAGAAAGAGCTCTACGAATTAGTGCGCGATGAATTACTGGCTTGGAATGAAGAGCTGAAATCATTTAGAACCAAGTCGCAGACGGGTCATTTTCCCGGTAAATCTCAAATTGACGATGGTCTTGCGTTGGTAGCTGGCGTTCTGGAAAAAGATGTCGGAAGTAATCCTAGCTTCGCCCTTATTGCTCGATTCCTAGAAGATGCAGATGCCCTTGAAGAGTTTGCTGAGGACTTTGAGGACCTTGATGACTTTTACAATAGCCAATTTCAAACTTGGCAAGCACTTGCTGGCGCATTGAACGAGAAGTTTAAGGCTAATAGACCCGCGTTAGAAAAAGACAGTGAAGCATTAAAAGCGCTCACTGAATTAGAACGCATTTACAATATGTCCTCACCGTATGAGCAGCTGCGCCACATTAACCCGCTTATTGAGCAAGTGGCGAAAGTTAACTCAACATTGGTCGAAGAAAAACGCACACATGCTTTAGAGCGTGTAGATCTGCGCATCGGTCGAGTAAAAGAAACGCTAGAGGAAGCTCATGCTCCGTCTGAGCTACAGAACCAGGCACTACGCCCGTTGCAAATGTGCAGACAGCGCATTGAAGCAACAGCTTCAATACCACAGACTATTAGTGAGCAAACTGAAGCGGAAGGTTACGAGGACGAAGCCTATGAGTTGCTGAATAGTTTTATCGAAGATCAACGCAAAAAAGCTGAAGCTGAGCAAAGACGTCGTGAACTCGAACAGAAGAAACGCGAAGAAGAAGCAGCGGAAGCAGCGAAAGCCGGTAAGGCAGCTCCAGCACCTGAGCCTGCCCCTGAACCAGTGCAACCACAGCCGATTGCAAAACGTACCGTAACGATTAACCCAACCGATGCCATGGCCAAGTCAGTAACAACCGGATTCATTGAAAGTGAAGCCGAAGTTGATGCCTATCTTGCCGCTTTGAAAGAGCAGCTGATTGCTGCGGTCAAAGCTGGCGACCGAGTAAGAATCAAGTAAGAGCGCAATATCATATGAATACTGTAAAGCTTAAAACATATGCGCCTCAAGCAAGACGTGAGTTTATCACCGCTGTTTCAAAACAATTAAATCAGCTAGGAATATACAGCGACAAACAGATATCAGAGGTAAAACAAGAAGGTTCAGTATTACTTATTGAAGGAAAAACCTTTGAGCCTAACGTAAAAACTGCCAGAGAGCGATTGGTCAAAAAGGTTAAGGCAATGGGCTATAACCAGCTCGTGGAACAAGTAGCTTATACCTGGTTCAACCGTCTATGTGCTATTCGCTATATGGAAATCCATGACTATCTAGGTCACGGTTTTCGTGTTTTGTCGCACCCAGACAACCCTAAAGGCTTTGAAATTATCGACCATGCGCAAGACGCTGCGGATGAGCTCGGGTTAGATAGAGCTCGCATTATTGAACTCAAGCTTGCGGGCAACAAAGACGAAGAGCTGTATCGTGAATTGTTGTTAGGTCAGTGCCATAAGCTACACGAAGCGATGCCTTTCTTATTTGACGCATTGGACGATGAAACAGAGCTTCTGCTACCAGATAACCTAACGCGTACAGACTCAATTCTGCGCGGATTAGTAGACGGCATCCCTAAAGAGGACTGGGAACAGGTAGAAGTTATCGGTTGGCTTTACCAGTTCTACATTTCTGAAAAGAAAGATCAGGTAATGGGTAAGGTGGTCAAGAGTGAAGACATCCCTGCCGCCACCCAGTTATTTACACCCAACTGGATTGTAAAGTACCTGGTACAAAACTCAGTCGGTCGTCAATGGCTGCAAACCTACCCAGATTCTGCCATTAAAACGCAGATGGAATACTACATTGAGCCTGCTGAACAATCTGACGAAGTTAACCAACAGCTTAAGGCTATTACGCCAGAATCTATTGAACCTGAAACCATCAAAGTACTTGACCCAGCTTGTGGCTCGGGCCACATACTGATTGAAGCTTACAACGTACTAAAAGCCATCTACGAAGAACGAGGTTTCCGCTCTCGTGACATTCCAAAGATGATTCTGGAGAACAACCTCTACGGCCTAGACATTGATGATCGTGCAGCGCAGTTATCTGGCTTTGCGCTGATGATGATGGCTAGAGATGACGATAAGCGTATTTTTACCCGTAACGTGCGACTCAATGTACTGTCATTGCAGGAAAGTAACCATATCGACCTGACGACGTTGTGGAAAGCACTCAACCTATCGGGAAGTTGGCAAAGCGGCACATCGCAAGGACTGTTTTCTGACGAAGAGCAAGATTTAAGCTCGTTCAATGCAGACAACCGCTACCAACTGCTGAAGCGAACGTTGGCAAGGTTCACTCAGGCCAAGACCTTCGGTTCTTTGATTGATGTGCCAAGCGATGAGCATGGACAGCTAAAAGAGCTACTAACCACACTTGTCGAGCTTCAAGAGTCAGGCGACTCAATGCAAAAGCCTGCGGCGAAGCAATTGATTGAATTTGTGCATCAAGCGCTCGTGCTATCAATTCGTTATGATGCTGTTATTGCGAATCCTCCGTATATGGGAGGGAAAGGCATGAATGCAGATTTGAAAGAGTTTGCGAAGAAAAACTATCCAAATAGCAAATCTGACTTGTTTGCAATTTTTATTGAGCGAGGTTTTAGCTGGCTGAAAGCTACAGGCTTCAATTCAATGGTGACAATGCAAAGCTGGATGTTCTTATCTAGTTATGAGCAGATGAGGAGCTCCATATTAACCCATAGGACTATTGAAAATATGGTGCATATGGGTAATGGAGTTATGAAAATTGCGTTTGGTACGAATGCGACGATCTTTAAGGCAAATTTAATTGAAAATTTTAGCGGTACATATTTACCCGAGTTTCCGCACCTAATTTAGGAATAAACCGCTTCGTATAACTGACCCAACAATTTCAGCAATCGTCGTTGATGCTCTCGTACACCGGTAATGAAGCTCTGACCGTCGAGTTCGAGTGTGTCGATCCCTTCAAATTTTAAGAATACCCAACGTGCCGTCGGTTTAGTCGTTGTTTTGTTCTTCACCATGCTTGGGAAGAACGCTTCTGTCTTGTTAAGTTGCTCTCTGATTTTGTGCTCTAGACTTGCGTAAACAAGAAGGCTAAGCGTCATTATCATGAGCAGAGCCTCAATGCGTTGAGGTTTTTTTAAGAAGATCGAAGACGTTAAAAACTCGGGGCTTTTCAAAAAACGAAAGCCGCGCTCTACTTTTTGTTGGGATTTGTAATGTTCAAGCAATGCAGCCATGGTCAGATCCGTACTGTCAGTATCGTTGGTAGCAAGGATAAACATACCCACTTTAAGCTTAGCCAGTTTCACTGGCTAAGCTTAAAGTGGGTATGTTTATCCTTGCTACCAACGATACTGACAGTACGGATCTGACCATGGCTGCATTGCTTGAACAAGAGCGCGGCTTTCGTTTTTTGAAAAGCCGCTTTCGTTTTTTGAAAAGCCCCGAGTTTTTAACGTCTTCGATCTTCTTAAAAAAACCTCAACGCATTG